>CAYONR010000235.1:0-2520 GCA_964405365.1 uncultured Halanaerobiaceae bacterium | reverse complement strand
TTTATTGCAGTGGCGAAGTTTTATTGGTATAATTTACATATGTTCGTGTAATCTTGATAAAAGTAATATAAATCAGGTGGGGCCTGACCAGAAAAAGGTTCTTTTTCTGATCAGGCTTTTTTATTAGGAGGGTTTTTGTTGGAAGCTAATAGGAGTTTAGAACTTAAGACATATATTATTATGATTTCAGGCTTAACTTTATTGACTGGGTTTAATAGTTTTATCTTTGGTGGCAATCAATTTATAACTAGCAGTCTGCCCTTGCCAGTTGTTCTGCAAATTGTCTTAAATATGTTGATAGTTTTATTTTTATACGGGCTTTTAGGCCTTTATGGGATTAAGATCGGAAGAGAGTTTAATCTGCCTGGGATCTGGCCTGATAAATATCCTGGTCTTAGTTACTGGCTGGAACCTTTTCTGATTGGTTTTCTTTTAACTGTATTATATATCTTCTTAGATTTGAGTTTTGCTCCCTTACATAATTTAGGCTATCTGCCTCAGCCAGAAATGCCAGAGGCTATCCTGGTTGTTTTGATTTCTGCATTAAGTGGTGAGTTATTATTCAGGTTATTTTTAATCCCCTTTGGTGCCTATCTGATTGTTATGCTCTGGAGAAAGTTTGGAGGTATTGGTCTGGAGGCCAAAGAGAGGATTATAAAACGGATTTTCTGGCCGCTGGCTGGAATTTCTGGAGTACTTTATGTTTTGTCTTATCTCCCGAACCTGATTTATAGTTATGGGGTTGAGTCACTTTCGAATCTGCCGGTTTTATTACTGGTACAGCTGCTATTGATGTATGGAAGCCTTGGGATGCTTGCTGCCTGGCAGTACAAAAAATATGGTCTTCTGGCAGCTGTTCAGGTCCATTTCTGGGCTGCTTTATTCTGGCATGTTGGCTGGGGAGGTATGTTTTAATGAATTTAGTTCAACTAGCTGATAAATTAAAGATTTTAAATGAGGTGACCCATTACAGAGAACTTTCAGGGCAGGATGCTAGCTATGCTGATTTTCATGAAGGGTTATCTGATAGATTGGTAGATGTTTTGAAGAAACAGGGAATTGAAAGGCTTTATAGCCATCAGGCTGAGGCTATTAATCATATTAAAAATGGGAGAGATACTGTGGTGGTAACGCCTACTGCATCAGGTAAGACCCTCTGTTATAATCTGCCTGTACTTGACAGCATTTTGAAATCTGAGGAGAGTCGGGCTCTCTATTTGTTTCCGACTAAGGCTTTAGCCCAGGATCAGTTGAATGAGCTATTAGAGCTGTCAGAAGAGCTTGATGCCGGGGTTAAGACCTATACCTATGACGGTGATACCAGGCCATCAGTTAGAAAAAGTATCCGACAGGCCGGCCATATTGTGCTAACCAACCCTGATATGCTCCATACAGGGATTCTGCCTCACCATACCAAATGGGTTAAACTTTTTGAAAATCTCGATTATGTTGTGATTGATGAGGTCCACAGTTATCGGGGTGTCTTTGGAAGCCATGTGGCTAATGTGATTCGGAGGCTTAAACGGATAGCTGAATTTTATGGAGCTGATCCGATCTTTATTACTGCTTCAGCTACTATTGCTAATCCGGCTGAGCTGGCCAGTAAATTAATCGGTAAAGATGTTGAGCTTGTTGATAATAATGGAGCTCCTCAGGGACCCAGAGATTTCTTCTTTTATAATCCGCCGATTGTCAATAAAGAACTGGGTATCAGGAAGAGTTATGTTCTTGAAAGTAAGTATCTGGCCAGACGGTTATTGAAGAATAAGATTTCGACGATTGTTTTTACCAGGACCAGACTTAATACAGAGCTTTTATTATCTTATCTCAGGGAAGAGATATCAGCTAATAGCGAGATTGCCGGTTACCGGGGAGGCTATCTCCCTAGCGAGAGACGAAGGATAGAGGAAGGCTTGCGAGATGGCTCAATTCTCGGAGTTATCAGTACCAATGCCCTTGAGCTAGGGATAGATATTGGTCAGCTTGAGGCCTGTTTGATTGCCGGTTATCCAGGAGCTGTCTCTTCTGTCTGGCAGCAGGCCGGGCGAGCAGGTAGGGGACAACAGCGGGCTCTGACTATTCTAGTTGCTTCATCCAGCCCTTTAGATCAGTTTATGATTAATCATCCAGATTATTTCTTTCAGCAGCCACCTGAGAGTGGTCTGATAAATCCGAATAACTTATTGATTTTAATCTCTCATATTAAATGTGCGGCCTTTGAGTTGCCTTTTGAAGAAGGCGAGATATTTGGCGTCGAATCGACTGCTGAGATCTTAGATTATTTAGTTGAAGAGAGAGTGCTCCATTTTAGGAATGGCAGATGGTACTGGATGACAGATAAATATCCGGCTCAGGAAATAAGTTTGCGGAGTGCTTCTAGCGATGATTTTGCTGTAATAGATTTGACTGGGAATAAGAATCAGGTGATCGGTAAAGTTGATTATTTTGCAGCGCCGACGACTATCCATGAGAAGGCTATTTATATTCACGGTGGCGATCAGTATCAGGTCCAGGAGCTTG
>CAYONR010000234.1:0-2521 GCA_964405365.1 uncultured Halanaerobiaceae bacterium | reverse complement strand
TTGAGAATGGGAATGTTAACATCACTTCTTATAGAGAAGGTTTTCAACAGGATGTTGTTTATGGCAATGCTCCTAGATCTGCAGCAGGGATTACTGATGATAATAAATTTCTTCTTGTTACAGTTGATGGACGGCAACCAGAAAGAAGTATTGGTATGACTTTAGATGAACTTGCTGACCTTTTGCTGGATTTAGGTGCAGTTAAAGCGATGAACCTTGATGGGGGAGCCTCTGCGAGGATGCTGGTTAGAGGATTTACAATGAATATACCAAGTTCTGAAAGAAATATTGGAAATGCCCTCTTAATTTTGCCAAATATGTGATAAAATATATAATAGGAGGTAATTATGAAAAAGATAATAACCACTTTAGCGATTTTATTATTTATTATAATGATATTTTCAGCATCAGTTGATGCCTGGAATCCAAGATTGGATAATGCCCATTATATGGTTCGAGGTTCAACTACAAATATTGAATCGCTTCAATTTAAACTAGGTTTTGGATTTGATAGATTCAATTCTTTTGATGCTCTTTTTGCCTATAATGGTGATAGTTTTGATCTTCAGGGCACCTGGTTATTAAACTTCACTGGAGACCAGGAGATTGATATGAATTTAAGATTAACTGCTTCCACTGAACTTGCTGAGAGAAAGATTAGGCCTGCTATTGGTGTTGGCGGGGAGTTTCCAATAGGAGATAGAAATTACACTTTCTGGAGTATTGACTATTATTTTAATGTTTTAGATAATAATTTAGTTTATGAAGCAGGAATAGGCTTTCCAATTACCAATAATAGTGATCTGACATTAGGCTTTGGTAATTCTTACTGGGATAGAGATTCCAGTACTGTCGGAATAGGATTAAAGGTAGGTTTTTAATTTGAGTTTACTGGAATCATTTGAGAGATTATTAAAAGGCAAGACGATGGTGATTGGGGATTTGATAATTGATGAGTTTTTATTTGGCAAGCCTTCTCGGATTTCAAGAGAAGCTCCAGTTTTGATACTTGAAGAGGAGAATAGAGAATTTAGACCAGGTGGTGCAGCAAATGCTGCTTATAATATTGCAAGTGTCTCCAGACAAGCAAAATTACTAGCTATCTCAGGAAAATCTAAGAGCTGGGATAATCTTTCCGGGTTGCTGGCCAACAGGGGGGTTGATATATCTGATATTTTATTAGAGGGTACAAATAATAATTTGAAGACTAGAGTTATTGCAGGGAGTAATCAGGTTGTTGATCAACAGATTGTCAGGATTGATAAAAAATATGATTCAGAGATTAAAGAAGAATATAGAGATAATATTTTTGAGCGATTCACAGCAAACTTGTCTGAAGTAGGCGCTCTGTTGCTTTCAGATTATGGTTATGGACTTTTAAATCAAAATTTAATTGAAAGAATTATTGAGAAGGCATTAGCTTCTGATATTCCTGTAGTTGTCGATAGCAGAAATCAGCTAGGTAAATTTAAAGGAGCTACAATTGCAACTCCTAATTTAGAAGAGGCCTCTCAATTCTGGGGCTCTCCAATTAAATCTGAAAGTGATCTTAAAAAGGCAGGAAATTTTATCTTAAAAGAGTTAGATAGTAGATATGTCTTGATAACAAGAGGGGCAGAGGGTATGACATTATTTGATCAGAATAGTTATAGGACTGTTCCAGTGGCAAATAAAGTAGAAGTTTTTGATGTGACCGGTGCTGGCGATACAGTTTCGGCTGTGATTACACTTGCTCTCGCTGCTAAAATACCAATTCTTGATGGAGTTAAACTGGCTAATTATGCAGCCGGTGAGGTTGTTAAAAAACCTGGAGTAGCTTCAGTAAGTCCGGAAGAAATTAGAGATGCTATAAGATATGAAAAATAAAATTTTAGCTTTAAAAGATCTGGAAGCCATAGTTGAAAAATTAAATCTTGATAATCGAATTGTTTTGACCAATGGATGTTTTGATCTTTTGCATGCAGGTCATGTTAGATACTTAAGTAAAGCTGCTAGTCTTGGCGATGTTTTGATAATTGCTGTTAATAGTGATAATTCTGTTAAAAAATTGAAGGGAGATAGTCGGCCTTTAATTCCTCTTGAAGAGAGAATGGAACTTCTGGCTGCCCTGGAAGCAGTAGATTATGTTACAAGTTTTTCTACTGAGACATGCAGTCCAGTAATAGAAACTATAAAGCCTGATATTTATGTTAAGGGCGGCGATTATAGTTCAGATACTTTACCTGAATGGAGTACAGTCAATGAATATGGTGGAGATGTAAAATTTATTGAGATGACTACTGAGAGATCTACCAGTGGAATAATTGAGAAGATTATTTCATCTCATAAAAAATAAATATTGAGGTGATTTAATGACAGAAACTGATAGCATTGAAGAAGTTGTTAAAGCTGCTCAGGATGGAGAAGTTAGATCTATCGAAGAATTGATAGATAGAAATATGGATATAGTGTATGCTAAATCTCGTTATTTCTTCATTAAAGGGCTTGATAAGGATGATGTGATACAGGAGGGAAGAGTAGG
>CAYONR010000233.1:0-2524 GCA_964405365.1 uncultured Halanaerobiaceae bacterium | reverse complement strand
ATTAAACCATCATCTTTCAATTGACTGATATTACGACTAACTGTTTCTCTAGTCAGACCTAAATAATTTGCCAGCTGCTGCTGACTCATCTCTTTTAAAGCCAAATCATCTTCATCTGCCATATCTAATAAAGATTGAATAATTCTTGTCTTGGAATCTAAAAGGGCAAGACTTTCAATTCTGCTCTGAGAGAAAAATAATTTATCAGCCATCGTGTTTAACATTCCCCAGCCTATTTCAGGATTCTCAAGAAAATACTTTTTAAAATCATCTCTCTTTAATATATTTAACCTTGAATCTTCAAGACAGATAGTCGTTGCAGGATAAATTTCATGGCCAAAGAGAATAACCTCACCAAAAACTTCTCCTGGTTCAATAAATTTAACTATATGCTCTTTACCATCAGGAGAATTCCTGGTTATCTTAACCTTACCCTCCCGTAAAAAAAACATACTATCTCCTTTATCTCCAGCCAGAAAGATAGTTTCACCTTTCTGATAGTTTTTCTCATTTAAAAGATCATATATATCTATCAGTTGCCTCTCTTCTAAATCAGAAAAAATTAGAAATGATCTCATAAAATTAAAATCAGTCATGCTGAACCTCCTAATAATATTTAAAAGATCCAGGACATAAGTAGTCCTGGATCTTGAAAAAATCAAATTTATTACAAATTACTCCTCTTCTTCTCTGGCAGTCTTAATAACATCTTCAGCTTCCTTTTCAGGAACCCGATCATAATGTGAGAATTCCATTTTAAAGGTACCATAACCACCGGTTAAAGATTTAAGCTCAGTAGCATAAGTAAACATTTCTGCCTGAGGAACCTGGGCTTTTATAATCTGTTTACCATTTTCAGGATCCATCCCCTGAATTCTACCGCGCCGGGAGTTGAAATCACCCATAATATCTCCCATGTAATCATCAGGAACAGTAACCTTAACATCCATTATCGGCTCAAGCAAAACAGGTTTAGCCTGCTCTAATGCTTTCTTAAAAGCCTTAGAACCGGCAATTTTAAATGCCATTTCAGATGAATCAACATCATGATAAGAACCATCATATAATGTGACTTTAAAATCTACGACAGGGAAACCAGCCAAAACACCATCGGCACTGGCTTCTTCAATTCCCTTTTCAACAGCAGGAATATATTGACTTGGGATAGCTCCACCAAAGATCTCTTCTTCAAACTGGAAACCTGAACCAGATGAGGTAGGCTCTACTCGCATCATAACATGTCCATACTGTCCTCGTCCACCAGACTGTTTCTTATATTTCTCTTCAACATCAACCTTAGACTGGATTGTTTCCCGATATTCAACACTTGGAACACCAGTCACGAAACTAACATCGAATTTCTCCTGACAGACCTTCTTAATAACATCTAAGTGAACAGTTCCCATACCATGAACTAAAAGTTCTTTAGTAGCTCGATTATATGCAACTTTAAATGTTAGATCCTCCATGGCATATCTATTAATTGCATCAGACATCTTATCTTCAGCCTGACCGTCAGCTGGCATAACTTTTTTTACAAGCATCGGAGTAGGTAATTCAAGTGGAGCCAGTTCAATCTCATTATCAGGATTAGTAATAGTGTCAGATGTCTCAATCTCATCAATTTTAGCAACTGCACCAATCTCTCCGGCAACTAATTCATCGACCTCTATCTGCTCTGAACCATTTATTTTATAAAACTTAGTAGTTCTAATATCTATATCCCGATTTGATATATATAATTCACTATCATTATTTATCTTGCCACTATAAATCCTAAAGATTGACAATTTACCGATATAAGGGTCAACCATTGTCTTACCGACTCTGGATACCAATGGACCCTCTTCATTAAATTCAACTTCAAGATCATTGTCCTCAGCATCTTTTAAAGGCCGGGTCATAGCTGCATTAGGATTAAGCTTGACAACATAATCAAAAGCTTCCTTAACACCAGAATTAAGCGTTGCAACACCAGAAAATACCGGTACAGCAGTATTATTGGCCACTGCAGTAAATAAAGTGTCAGTAATCTCTTCATCAGTAATCTCTTCATCTTCTAAATATTTCATCATCAATTCGTCATCAGATTCAACTACACCCTCAATCAGTTCAAGATAATATTCATCATACATATCCTGATACTCTTCAGGAATAGGATTCCTATTACCTTCCTTATCGATATGTTCAGCGGTCAAAAGATTGATAACTCCATTATAATCTTCGCCTAAACCGGCAGGTACAGTCATTGGTATTAATGGCACATCACTAAAAGCCTGTAAATCAGCAAATAATCTATCAAACTCTATTCCCTCTTTATCCAGCTTATTAATAAATATAAATCTGGCAAGCTCATCTTTGACAGCTCTATCCCAAACAAAATTCGTATTAACCTGAATCCCACTACTACCATCAATTAAGACTATTGTACCTTCAACCATGCTAAAGGCACTGGCCACTTCTCCTCTGAAATCTGCATATCCTGGAGTATCAATTAAATTGACTTCTTTCTTATTCCAGGGAA
>CAYONR010000232.1:0-2527 GCA_964405365.1 uncultured Halanaerobiaceae bacterium | reverse complement strand
GGGATTGAAAATCCCCGTGTCGGCAGTTCAATTCTGCCTCTCACCACCATTTTTTATATATAAATGTTGTTATATTTTGAAAATTTAGATTGATTGGAGGTGATTACATGTCATGGGGATTGTTTTTTCTTGTAATATTTATTCTAATGATTTTGATTCCATTCTTAAAAAATTATAATTTGAATTATAAAAGAACTAAAATGATAAAATCTATAGAAAAAGATGAAAATACCAGAGTTATAACTTTAATTCATAGACAGGAGATTTTAAGTATAATAGGTATACCCTTTACCCGTTATATAAATATTGAAGACTCTGAAGAGATTTTAAGAGCAATTAGATCAACTGATAAAGAAAGGCCTATTGATTTAATCCTACACACTCCAGGTGGATTAGTACTTGCAGCTGAACAGATAGCTATGGCAATAAATCGTCATCCAGCTCGAGTAAGAGTGCTTGTGCCCCATTATGCCATGTCAGGAGGTACTTTGATAGCTCTTGCTGCCGATGATATTATTATCGATGAGAATGCTGTTTTAGGTCCTGTGGATCCTCAGATAGCTGGTTATCCAGCAGAATCTATATTGCAAGTTATTGAGTCTAAAGAAATGGCTGATATTGATGATGAGACGCTTATATATAGTGATATAGCAAGAAAAGCAGTAGTTCAATTAGAAAACTTTTTAAAATCATTATTAGATGATAAAATGAAAGAAAAAGAAATTATAAGATTGATTGAAAATTTATGTCATGGAAAATATACTCATGACTTTCCACTTGATTCAAATGTTCTGGAATCTTTAAATATTAAGCATGAAATTGGTCTACCAGATAAAGTATATACTTTAATGAAATTATACCCTCAACCTGGCAGAAATAGACCTTCTGTATATTATGTTCCTTAAAAGTCCTCCATATTATCAATTGCATCTTTTTTCTGGCGTGCATCAGTATGGGTGTATATTTGTGTAGTAGAAATATTGGCATGTCCTAATAAGTCCTGTAATATTTTCAAATCTTTAGTCTGGTGGTATAAGGATGTAGCGAATGTATGGCGCAACTTATGGGGGGTGATTTTACTTGCCTGTCTCAAACCAGCAATTTTAGCATATTTTTTAACAAATTTTTGTATAGTTCTAACTGAGATTCTTCGTCCCTGATTGGATAAAAATAAAGCCTCTTCATCTTTAGGTTCTTTGATTTCAATATTTTCTCTTAAAGGCAAATAATCTAAGATTGACTCAATAACATCATTATGTAAAGGGACATACCTTTCCTTATTACCCTTACCATAAAATTTAATAGATTCATCGTCAAAGTCAATATCAGAAATGTCTAAATTGACTAGCTCAGAGACTCTTAATCCGCCATATAAAAATAATTTAACTATGGCTAGATCTCTTAATTTATAACTACTATTTGAATTTTCTACAGCTTGAATATATTTTTTAGCTTCATTCATTTTTAAATAAATAGGTTCGGCTCTCTGCTCGGTTTTACTGGCCTGAATACTTGCAGCAGGGCTACTGTCTAGTAATTCATTTCTAACAAGATATTTGAAAAATGATCTTAATGAATAGAGTTTTCTATTTCTAGTAGCTGGTGAATTCTCCTGAATTATTATTATATTTCCTAAAAACTCTATTACCTGATGTTTTTCTATTTTATTAACTGGAAAATTTTCTTTGAAATCATATTTGTCTTCTAAGAAATCCAGGAACAAGAATAAGTCATGGTTATATTCTTTAATAGTTAACTCTGAATAGCCTCTTTCAACTAAAAGATGATTTTTAAATCTATCAACTGCATCTAAAAAACTTATATTTTTTGACATAATATATGCAACTCCTTCGTCTAAGTTAAATTTTACGAAACTTATGTTGTTATCTTTTATATTCAAGAAAAAAAGATAAAATCCTGTTTATAATTTAAAAAGGGGGGGAATTAATTTTGAAGGCAAGATATAAGTATTTAATATTATTTTTTCTAATTTCTTTAATTTTAATAGGAGGTTTTTCTGTTTATCATTATTGGTATAATATTAATAATCCGGATGAAGTTCCGCTTCTGTCGACCCAGAATTGGTCATACCCAACGAAATTAATTGAAAATTTCTATTCAAGGGAATATAAGATTATTGGAAATGATGAAAATATTAAAGTTTTATGGCTAGATAGAGGGTCAGATAATGATAAAATTAAATTATCTTATTTTCAAAGATCAGGAGAATTAATTGAAGAACGAACTATTTATGAAGAAGAATCATTAAGGAATATTAATTATCATAGTATTGATAATCAAGAATTCATTTTTTATCTGTCAGGTACTGGAAGAAATATGCAATTAAATAAATTAAGTTTTAATGAGGCATTTGAATTATTATCAGAAGAAACTTTAATTAATGATCTATATAATGCTGGTGGGTTAAGTTTGGATTATGATGATTCAAATATTTTATTAAGTTGGCATCATAGAATAGATGAAATAAATAATAGTTATCAGATTGGCACAATTCAATATAACATTG
>CAYONR010000231.1:0-2582 GCA_964405365.1 uncultured Halanaerobiaceae bacterium | reverse complement strand
TTAGCTGAATATGGTTCCAGTGCCCTGGCATTTGGCCATTACCCAAGATCAACTGGTACGTTTTATACAGAGCGCTTTATGCATGCCTTAAATGCCAGTACAGTCTGCACCCATGCTAGTTCCTGCCATGCAGGTAGAACTACAGGTTTTACATATACCATGGGCGGTATTCCATATGCTGATATGAGTAATAGTAAATATGTTTTATTAATTGGGAGAAATCATGGTGGCGGAATTAGAACTGATCAGATGAAAAAGGTAAGTCAGGCCCTTGCTGGCGATACTGAAGTTATCTGTATCGACCCCCGTCAAAATGACATCGCTAAACTGGCCGATAAATGGGTCCCTGTAAAACCAGGAACTGATCTGGCTATGGTTCTTGCCATGAGCAAAGAAATTATTGATAATGATCTGTATGATGAAGAATTTGTCAATGAGCATGCAGTTGGCTTCGAAGAATACTCTGAAAATATAACTGAATATACTCCTGAATGGGCCGAAGATATCTGTGATGTTCCAGCTGATATGATTAGAGAAATGGCCCGTGGTCTAGGAGAAAATAGACCACATTCTTTAGTACATCCTGGCTGGGGTGGAGGCTTTGGTGCGCTTTATGCCAATAGTGATGAAACTGCCAGGGCAATTGCCTGCCTTAATGCTTTATTAGGTAATGTCAATGAAGAAGGTGGCCTGATCTTCTATCCAGCTCCAGAATTAGGATCGCTTGACAGTAGTAAATATCCAGCACCTGACGCCCCAAATACCAGAAGAACTGATGGAGTTGGCGTTATCGATGAATATCCTCTTGCAGGCAGTTATGGTCTCCCCCATTATCTAATGGAGAAGTCTAAAGAAGGCCGCTTAAAATCTATGTTCATCAGACATCATAATCCAGTGAGAAACTTCCCTGATTATGAGCATATGGCTGAAGGTTTTAGAAATCTTGAATTATCAGTTGTCTTTGAAATAAATATGACTGAAACAGCCATGCTAGCTGATTACATCCTGCCTGAATGTAGCTTTATGGAGAGAGAAGAAATGATAAATGCTGAACCAGGCCCTACTCCAACAATTGGTATGAGAACCCAGGTTATTCCTAAAGTATATGAGGAAACCAAAAGCTATGATATTATAATCGCAGAACTTGCTGATAAACTTGGAATCGGTGAGTATTTCAATTTCACTTTAGATGATCTAAATAGTGCTCTACTTGAGCCCTATGATATCTCCCTTGATGAATTTAAGAAGATTGGTTCCATGAGAGTTGAAACTGATAGCCCTCTAGGTGACCGTGATTTCAATACCAGATCTGGCCAGTTTGAATTTTATTCTGAAGTTTATGATTATGTTGGCCAGCCAGGTGTTGTCGGCTGGCAGCCACCGGCAGTTGGAATTAATATGGACGATGATGAATTTAGATTGATAACCGGTAAAGAAGGATTCCATTCCCATACTTCTACTGCCAATATTGACATCCTGGCCCAAATCACAAAGGATTATGATACTAACAGGCTCTGGATCAATAAGCAGGTCGCTGATAACATAAATATTGAAGATGGTGAAAGAGTAAATGTTGTCTCTCCTCTTTCAACTCAAAAAGCCAGAGTAAAAGTTACTCAGAGGGTCCATCCTGGAACAGTCTTTATGCCTTCTGGATACGGTAATAAAACTCCTCATTATGAAACATCCAATGAGATCGATGCTATCAATACAAATGATCTAGTGCCATATCAGATTTCTGATATTTCAGGCCATGCGATGCGTCAAGAAGTCTTAGTTAAGATTGAAAAAATATAAACTAGGGGGAAAATAAATGTTTGAAAAGATAAGAAAGCTTAATTATATAAAAGTTTTTTCAATAGTAATTGCATTAGTATTTCTTTTATCTACTCCTGCTCTAGGAGGCTGACTTACCGCCGACGGGCCAGGAGAAGGCGAATTAGGCTCACTGTATTTTGAAAGCGAAGCAGACGTCGAGAGAATCGTAACTTCTGAATTAGAAAATATGCTCCCTGCTACATCTGATGAAAGAGAAAGCTATAAAGAGATTCCTGCTGATTGGGAGTTTGCACTTGTTGATACTAGAAGTCAGGAAGAGTTTGAAAAAGGCCATATTAACGGTGCGATAAATATGCCTGAAGATGGTGATTTTAGACCAGCACCATTACCCTTTGAATTAGATGCAAAGATTATTTTTTATGGACCAGACTGTCATGATTTTATTAATAGAACAAAAAGCTTAGGTTATAGAAATATCTATCTATATGAAGCTGGAGTTAATGGCTGGACTCGTAAAGGAAATTATCTAACTACAACACCAGAGTATCTCTCAAGCTTAATCCATGCCAGCTATGTTGGCGAGTTAAATAATAAACCTTATCAGATTATTGATACTAGAGGCTTTGCTATGTATATAGAAAGTCATATACCTACTGCCGATTCAATGGAACATACCATCTTCGAAGATAAATATTTAGATTATATGTCTGCTAATAAAGATATGGAGATCATAACTTACTGTGGAGGATTCTTCTGAGGCCATAGCCATGCTGTTGCCAGGGTTCTGGCAAGCGAAGGTTTTA
>CAYONR010000230.1:0-2584 GCA_964405365.1 uncultured Halanaerobiaceae bacterium | reverse complement strand
AGGATGAGGCCAGCAGACAGATCAGAACGATGCAGGTTATCGCAGATGAGATAGCCTCACCGCTCCTGGTCCCTGTCTTTTCATTAGATGATTACCAGGATCCAGCCAAAGCTGATATCCTGGCTGAACTCTTTCATGATGCCAGAAGTGAGCTAGAAGAAATAAATTATCAGATTGCCGAAAAAGCAGATTTATTTGGTTTTGGCGAAAGTGGTCTTTATGCCTCCTACTGGCTTAACCAGTACCCTGAATTAGTCAATAAAGCAGTAATCGGTTCTCCAGGTGGCTGGCCTGCAGAACCTCAGGAATCTGAATATAATAGCGAGATCTCTATTTTATTCTTCCAGGGCGAAGAAGATGATTTCAGTCTACTGGATCAGGAGCCTTATTTTACAGAGGCAGAACAGGAGGAACTTCAGGCCCGATTGCCAGAAGACTCAGTAGCAAGATTTCAGCTGGCAGTTGAATCCTATCAGGAGGCTGGTTTTCAGGTTGAATCAGAGATCTATCCTGAAATGGACCATAGAATTACAATGGAAGTTAATGAAGATATAGCAACTTTTATAAATGATCAATAGCTGTTATAATTAAGTCATCTTGTTTAAAGATCCAGGAGGTGGATTAATGTTTGTAAGATTATTACTACTATTTACAGTAGTTCCAATGCTAGAATTATTATTACTGATCCATGTCGGAGGGATAATTGGTCTTCTTCCAACTTTATTTCTGGTAGCAGGCACAGGTATTCTTGGTGTTAGCATAGCTAAGATGCAGGGATTTCTTGTTATTAATAGAATTAAAAATAATTTAAATCAGGGACAGATACCAACCGATAATATGGTTCAAGGAATCTTAATATTAATCGGTGGAGGCATGCTCTTAACTCCAGGTTTAATTACTGATATTTTAGGGTTTTCTTTTATTTTGCCCTTTACCAGACCAGTTATTGCTAAATTGGCCCAGAAATATTTCAAAAGTTATATCGAAAAAAACAAAGATTCAGCATCTTTCCAGTTTCATTACAGCAATTATTCCGGTAATGACAATCAGGAGCAGGAAAGAAAAAGTTATGATGATCCAGATATAATCGATGGCCATGGAGAATATACAAATAAAAATAAAGAAGATAAAGATAATGAATAGTTATTATATAAGCCTGGCCTTAATAGGTCAGTTAAAAGTCATCTATAATAAAAATAGTATAATAGAAATAAGTTTTATATCTGAATCTGAGCGGGAAGAGATAGCCCATAACAAAATATCCATAGAAACTCTTCCTGCAATAGTAAAAGAACTTAAAATTCAGCTAATTGAATATATCAAGTCCAGCAGAAAAGAATTTCAGCTAGATTATCAGTTCTCAGGCACAGATTTTCAGCAGAAGATATTAAAAGAGACAGCAAGGATTCCTTATGGTCAGACAGTTTCTTATAAGGAATTAGCAGAAAATGTAGGGTCACCCCGGGCCTGGCAGGCAACCGGTCAGGCATTAAAAAAGAATAAGCTTCCTATTATTATTCCCTGTCATAGAGTCGTTGGTTCCAGAGGATTAGGGGGATATAATGGTGGGCTTAAACTAAAAAAGACCCTCCTAAAACTGGAGGGTTCTTATTAATTAAAATTCTCTTTCCAATAAAAAATGCCTCTGGCTTGGGCAGGATATCGCCAGAGGCACAAACTGATAGAACTCCATCTATCAGCCTGGAGGAGAAAAGAATAACTGGACTGTCTTTGTTTAAACATTTAAAATGTTAAAGTATAAAAAAATTATAACAATAATATTTATTATTGTCAAGAAAAATATTTAAAAGAGGTGATAATTTTGCAGAAAAATAATAAATTTAGAGCTCATCCTTGGCATGGCATAACTATTGGTCCCAAAGCCCCAGGTACTGTTCAGGTATATATTGAACTGGTCCCCGAAGATGGCATTAAGTATGAACTCGATAAATCCAGTGGTTTATTAAAGGTTGATCGGCCTCAAAGGTTTTCCAGTTATGCCCCTGCCCCCTATGGAATGGTACCTCAGACTTATTGTGGCCAGGAGACAGCAAAGCTAATGCAAAAGATCGCCAGAAAAAATGGCCAGATATCATCAGCCCAGGAAATTATTGGAGACGATGATCCGCTGGACATCCTTGTTCTAACAGAAAAAATAGTTCCCCATGGAGATATCTTAATGACAGCCAAACCGATTGGAGGTCTGGCCCTTTTGGATAGAGGGGAGGCCGACGATAAAATTATCAGCGTTCTGGAAGACGATTCTGTTTACAGTGAGATAGATGATATCTCAGAATTGCCAAAGGGAATCCTTCAGAGGATTCAGCATTATTTTTTGAGTTACAAAAAAGCTCCTGATTCAGAGGAGCCGGTCTGCAGAATTCTTACCACCTACGGTAGAGATCATGCCCATCAAGTCATTGAAAGATCAAGACTCGACTATCAGAATAAGTTCCAGGCGCCTACTGAATAAACTGAATTCCTGCTATTAATAGAGTCAGAAGAATCATCCAGAGAATTAGACTGTACTTTCTTGTCGTTTCAGCCTTTTTTTCCTCCCACCAGTTTAAAGGTCTAATCCCCT
>CAYONR010000229.1:0-2671 GCA_964405365.1 uncultured Halanaerobiaceae bacterium | reverse complement strand
CCGGACCCGGTAATTGTGACATTTATCCTTGAATCATCAAGGACTTCAGCTGCTTCTGTTAATAACTTTTTAACAGCTTTCCTGACATTAGAAAAATGTCTGGTATATTTTTTATAAACTATCTGGGTCCAGGAATTTAAGATCACTAATTTAACTGTTGTAGATCCAACGTCCAGACCAACCTTTAATTTATCTTTCATAGTAAGCCTCCTGTTAATTGCCAAAGCTCCTTTGAATAATACATAATTACCTCAACTTATATTATACTATATAATCAAGAAAGTTTAAACCTTTATAGATAATTGCTTGTTATTTTACAACTATTTTTGCATGACAATTATAATTGCAATACTTATTATACTATAACATAACTACCGCTAGCAATTAAGTAGAAATTTTACAATTTGTTATTTGAAAAAGCAGGCCAATAAGATGACCTGCTTATAATAATTCATATTATAAAAATGTTAATTATAGTTTTTGTTAAGATTCTATTAGTCTTACCATTCTTTCAGTTACCGGACCTATAGCTGCTGCTGCAATTATTGTTCCAATTCCAAGAGTTGCTCCCATTGAAAAACCTATTATTCCAAAACTAAAATCAAGTGACATCCTCACTGATTTCAAGGAGAAATTGGTTTTTCTTCTGATATAAATCATCAAGGCTTCTATTGGTCCCTCTCCCATATCGACTGAGATATAGGTGGCTATACCGGCTCCAACCAGTAGGATTGCTGTTGCCAGCATTAAAGCCTGGAGTAAGATTACGTCTGTAGTAATACTACCAAAGGTCCAGATAATTATATCCAAGAATATTCCTAAAAAGACTGCATTGAGTACTGTTCCTGGGCCGAATTTGCTATCTGTTAACAAGAATAAACCTAATATAATGCTGATATTAACAACTGTGGTTGCCTGGCCAAATGATATTCCCAGGGCATTGGCTATTCCATCAGCCATAACTGTAAATGGAGTTAGCCCCAGTCCAGAATTTAAAAAGAAATAGAGTCCGGCACTGATCAGGAAGATCCCGAATAAGACAATGGAAGTCCGCTTGATTATTTGATGCACTTTTTTCATATTAAACACCTCTTTTGCTTATAGTCTTATATAACTTATAAAGTTAAGTGCATTACTATGTTTTAATACTGACTCCATTATATTATGCTTTCAGAGGTCTGTCAAGGGCTAATAAGAAATATTATTAATTATATATTCATCTGGATCATCCTGATAGCTCCGCCGATCTGACGATGATTATCTGACTCTAATTCTAATGTATACAGGTATAACTCTCCGCTCATGATATCGAAATGGCGCTCATTTATTATTTTGATTTCTAAATCTAAGAAACTGGACATAAGTGAGTATATAATTTTATCTTCTTCTCTTTCAACTCGGATATAATCTCTATCTATTGTTAACTTATTCATGGCATAATCAAAATCTAAGATTAGCTTATCTTCTTTAATCTCTATCATCCAGCCTGGTTCCTGGCCACTGCCTGTGAAGTTGAAAGTATCTGGATCTATCTCATTAAAATCTTTCTTGTAGGCTGTAAACTCTTCTTTTTTATAAGTAACCATTAGCTCTTCGCCTTTATTCCAGGCTATTATCTCGTTGTTGCCGTACCTGGCACCTGAGGCAGATATTAATTGAGGCAGAATATGGCTCTGACCATCATAGATAAACTGGGCCATCTCTTCTAAGAAATTTATGGCCAGGTAGTTTTCTTCTGTCTGAAAAATATGGAAATTTTCTGCTGGTTCTTTAACAGATAGGTCAATCTGACTCTCAATTATTAGATGATAGCCTGGAACTCTCATAGTGCATATGAAGACTGGCATCTCGTTTTCTGATTTGATGATAGCTGCCAGCAGGTAATCATTATCAATTTCTATCTGAGAGCTATCTATTTCTAAGCTGGTTTCTAACGGGAACTGCTCTTCTGGCCGCCATTCTTTGCTAGCAATAATGGTATTTTCATGATCGCTTGCTGATTGATCTACTAACATAAGCTGGACCGTATTACCTGACCATAGCTCTATCTCTTCGTGATAGGTGATCGAAATCGGGATTTTAAGATCTCTACTTTTAGCCTGGAGTTCCAGGGTTAAAACTGTGATTAGAATAAATGAAATTGCAAAGACAATTATGAGTTTTTTATTTAATAGTTTCATTTAGTCTCCTCCTTTAGCCTGGCTGTTAATTACATTGTATATCATTAAGGCTATAACTTCCAGCGATCTTTATTTGTCTGAATATTGATTATAGGTTATAATTGATTTAACTAATAAGGGGGCGAAATTATGGATTATAGATCTGATCTAGATTATGCTAGAGAGCTTGATAATAGCAATGAGATGTCGAAATATAAAGAGGAGTTTTATCAAGATGAAGATAGAATTTATCTGGTAGGTAATTCACTGGGGTTATTATCTAAGTCTGCTGAAAAAGAGATTATGCGGGCCTTAGATGAATGGCGGGAGCATGGAGTTGAGGGTTGGACTAAAGGTAAACCGGCCTGGTTCTGGTATGGCGAGAAATTAGGGGATATGACTGCGCCGTTGATTGGGGCCGAGCCTGAGGAGACGATTGTGACTGGTTCGACTACTATAAATATTCACCAGTTACTGGCCAGTTTTTACCGGCCTGAAGGCAGACGGAAGAA
>CAYONR010000228.1:0-2684 GCA_964405365.1 uncultured Halanaerobiaceae bacterium | reverse complement strand
CTTGCTGGATCTCTAACCTAACATCTCTTTTCATACCTTCAATGACCATAGCTTCAGTGGTTCCATCTGCAATAGTTACTCTTTCTTCAGTATTAACATTGTAACCGGTTAAGGTAATAGTTACATCATAGTTTGACTCTCTTAAAGCTGTGAAAATTACTGAGTAACCAATATCACCGAAGTCATCTTCTAGAATATCTGCATCATCTATACTAATTGTTTTGGTAAAGTTTATAGATGAATCATTCTGATATTCAATATAAAACTTTAATTGAAAATCTTCGAACCTATTAAATAGTAAACCTTGAATTCCAGATTTTTTCTCTTCAAATTCTTTCTCTCCATCTTCTTTATCTACAACTTCTTCCATTTTTATTTCATTCATTATGATTTCTAATTCACCTGTCTCTGAACTTTCAGCAACGTTTCGGGTCGTGTCCGCAACGGAATTATTTCCCACCATGTCACAGGCAGCCATTGTAAATGTCAGGATCAGAAGAAATACTAACACTCCAGCAGTTTTTAAACTTGTTTTTTTCAGCTTCATCTCTTAATCATCCCCCATTTTAGTATATTTTAATCATAATATACCGGATTAGATTATGATAGTATTCCGGACTGATATTAGAAATAATTTTAATGTTATAATCATTATGAAATCACGGTAATCTCAAAACATTAGCTAAAAATCATGTTAGGATAACAGGTATTTGTCTTAACCCTATTATTTTGATAATATATTGATTGAATATATGATGGATAAAATTAAGTATTATGTAGAAAATGAAGAGAGGTGAATAAAATGGAATTAATAGATCATAAAGATTTAAAAGAAGAACTTTTTGAATCTGAAGAAGTTAAAGAAGAATATGATAAACTTAATGTTATATATGAAATCAAAAAGCAGATAATAAGATATAGGATAGAAAATGATTTAACTCAAAAAGAATTGGCAGATAAAATTGGTACAAAACAATCTGCTATCTCCAGGTTAGAAAATGATGATTACAATTTTAGCGTTGAGTTTTTAGATAAAATAGCTAAAGCTCTTGATAAGAAGCTAGAAATAAGATTTAATTAAAGTGCTGGATAATTTTCAGCTTAATGATAAAGAAAAAGTGAAATTTGTAAATGAATTAATGAATAGGTTAGAAGAAGATGGGAAGATAATTATTGCAGATGTGTCTTTTGAAACAAAGGACAAAATGAAAGAATGTAAAGAAAGCTCAAAAAATGAATGGGATGATGACGAATTTTATATGATTGCCAATGATATTAAACCTAAAATAAGACAATTAGGTTTAAACGTGAATTATACTCAAATATCATCTTGTGCTGGAGTTTTAGAAATTAATCGATAACTCCAGTACTTAAAAGAGATCAGGAAAAGAAAAATAAAGATGGCAGTATCAACAGGTTTTATGATAATTATAATTTAATAGCATTTAATTATTAAAAAAATAGTTAGAGAACCTGATAAAAAGTCAGCTAAAAGTTATAATCAATTTTATTCATTTCATAAAGAGCTATATGTGGGTAATAGAAGTTATTTGTTGATCCCTGACCAGTATGATATACTTGTCTTATTAAATTATTAAAGTGCGATGAGGTGATTACTTTGAGCAGTTTACATTTATTAATAACTGCCTTTTTTGTAGGGCTATCAGGAGCTGTTGCACCAGGTCCACTTACTGCTGTAACTGTTGATCATACTTTAAAAAAAGGTTTTAAAGCCGGACCCCTGGTTGCCTTTGGCCATCTTTTAATTGAAATAATTATTATAATACTGCTGGTAGCTGGCATGAATACCTTTTTTGCCAGCGATAGTGTTGGTGGGTTTATTGGATTAATTGGTGGGCTGGTATTGTTTTGGATGGGATATAAGATGTTTTCTGATCTTTTATCTGGTAAAATCACCCTGGAGAAGAGTGGAGTTCAAAATTCCGGCAAGCTTGATGATAAAATTAAAGGGACAGATAAAAATGTTGATGGAAATAGCTATACTGAAAAAAACAGTTCTCAGAAATTTATCGCTAAATTATTGGATAACCCAATAACTGCCGGTACTCTGACTACTTTTGCTAACCCCTACTGGTTTATCTGGTGGGCTACTGTTGGAGCTGGATATATTACTTTTTCGCTGGAACAGGGTTTAACGGGCATCCTGTTTTTCTCTCTGGGCCACTTTTTGGCTGACCTGGGCTGGCTTAGCTTAATAGCCTTTGTTCTGGCTACTGGCAAGAAATTTATCAGCGATAAAATATACCAGGGAATTGTAGTTTTTTTAGCACTTTTCATTATAGGTATGGGAGGTTATTTTATCTGGAGTGGCTATCATCTGCTAGCTTAAATTATATAGTTTAATAAGAAAAATTAAAAAGCGAAGATAAATATATAAATATTCCACTAATTTTCTTAATTTTGCAGGAAGATTTTACTTCAAAATATCTCGACAAAGATGGTAATAGGCATTATCACCCTGGATTATTAGTTGGTAAGGTTTCTGTATTTAGTTTAAATAATTCGGGTATAAGTCTTTGGCTTGGAACCGGTATTTAGCTTGAGCCAGACCTTAAAAATAGAGAAGGCAGAAGTTATCTGCCTGATTGTTGGCTGGAATTTCCAGATGATTTAGAGAATATGGAATTCAATAGTTTGTTTTAATTACTTACCAGTTTATATTG
>CAYONR010000227.1:0-2684 GCA_964405365.1 uncultured Halanaerobiaceae bacterium | reverse complement strand
ACATAATAAAAAAGTTCAATAGTCTAATAACTAGCCAACTGATGACCAAAATAAATGTTGAATATTTTCCATTACTATATTAAATTCTTCATAAAATTGAAACGGCATTAGTAAGGCTATATTCAATAAGAACAAAAATATTGGTATCTTTAATTTGCTTTGCATAATTTGATATTTTTTATCTGATAAATTTTTAAATATCAAGCGGGTAGATAAAAGCAATATAAAATAGACCAATATAAAAGCTATTATACTTATTATAAATGTTAATAACATTAGATTCCCTCCTTAATTAGATTATAATGCTATAATGCATAATTTACAAATCAAAATTAAAATAGACATAAAAACAAAAAAGCTGACAAAAAGACTGTTAAAGTCAGTTGGAATTTGATACAATAATTTTGTTGAGGAGGAATATCAATGGCAATCTATTATTTAAGCTTAAAAACTAAAAGAGATAAAAGAATAAATGAAGTTCATAAATCAAACTGTCCTAATTTGCCAGGCACTCGAGATAGAAAGCATTTAGGTAATTTTTTGAACTGTAAAGGAGCGGTAAGAGAAGCTAAAAAATTTGTAGAAAATCCAAATGGCTGCTGTTATTGTAGTCGTCTATGTAATTCTTCCTGTTAATTTTCAAAAAAATTATCTGGAGAAAAAATTTGACAAGCATCATGGTCTGTGCTATAATTATTTTTGTTGGACACAAAATCTAGTTTCATCGTCCAATGTAGAAATAGGAGGAATTTATTTAAATGATTTACACAGGTACAGTTAAATGGTTTAATGATCAAAAAGGTTTCGGTTTTATTGAAAGAGAATCTGGTGACGACGTATTCGTACACTTCTCAGCAATTCAGTCTGACGGTTTCAAAAGCCTAGAAGATGGACAAGACGTTGAGTTTGAAGTAGTAGAAGGCGACCGTGGACCACAAGCTGAAAACGTTGTTGCTGTATAAATAAGTATATAATACTTTAATATAAAGCAGAAAACGTGAGGCCCCTTACCATTAATTTGGTAGGGGGCTTTTTGATTTTTATATAATATTTTTGTAGATAGATATTATTGAATATTGACAAACTGCATTTTTAAGATTATACTATCAATATAAATGCATGTTAGTCAATATGTATACATGCGCAATAATAAAATAAAAAGGGGAGATTGCCATGAGCAAAATATTAGGAATTGATTTAGGGACTACCAACTCCTGTATGGCAATTATTGAAGGCGGAGAGCCTACCATCATAAATAATAAAGAGGGTGGCCGTACTACACCTTCAGTCGTTGCTTTTAATAAAAAAAGTGAAAGAATAGTTGGCGAGCAGGCAAAGCGGCAGGCTATAACCAACTCAGATCAGACAGTAACATCTATAAAGCGACAGATGGGCAGCGATTTAAAAATTAATTTAAAGGGGACTGAATATAATCCTCAGGAGATTTCAGCTATAATCTTACAGAAATTAAAAACAGATGCCGAAGATTATCTTGGCCATGAGGTAAAAGAAGCAGTTATTACTGTTCCCGCTTATTTTAGTGATAGTCAGCGCCAGGCAACTAGAGATGCTGGCCGGATAGCTGGTCTTGAGGTTGAAAGAATCATAAATGAGCCGACAGCAGCAGCTTTAGCTTATGGGCTCGATGATAAAAAAGATGAGACTATCATGGTTTATGATCTGGGCGGAGGAACTTTCGATGTTTCAATTTTAGAGATAGGTGATGGTGTCTTTGAAGTTATAGCTACCAGTGGTAATAATAAACTTGGTGGTGATGATTTTGACGAAAGAATTATTAATTATCTGGCTGAACAATTCCAGAATGAATATGGGATCGATCTCAAAAAAGATAGAATGGCCTTACAGCGGTTAAAAGATGCAGCTGAAAACGCTAAAATCGAACTGTCCAGCCTGCAGGAAGCCAGCATAAATTTGCCCTTTATCACTCAGACTGAAGATGGACCTAAACATCTCGATATAAGCTTAACAAGGGCCAAATTTAACGATTTAACAACTGATCTAATAGAATCTACTATGGTACCAGCCAGGCAGGCCATGAAAGATGCCGGCCTATCTACTGGTGAGATCGATGAGGTTCTCCTTGTAGGTGGTTCGACTAGAATTCCAGCAGTTCAGAAAGCAGTTCAGGAGCTAGCCGGTAAGGAAGCTAATAAAGGAATTAACCCGGATGAAGTTGTGGCAATTGGAGCAGCTATTCAGGGTGGAGTGCTTGCTGGAGATGTAGATGATCTTGTACTCCTTGATATTACACCATTATCTCTGGGAATTGAAACTCTAGGAGGAGTCTTTACTAAATTGATTGAGAGAAATACAACGATTCCAGTTTCTCAGAGCAAGGTATTTTCAACAGCTGATGATAATCAGAATTCTGTAGATATTAATGTGCTTCAGGGCGAGAGAAAAGTTGCCAAGCATAATAAGACTTTAGGTCGTTTTCAGTTGACTGATATACCTCCGGCACCAAGAGGAGTTCCTCAGATAGAGGTAACTTTTGATATTGATCAAAACGGTATAGTTAATGTATCAGCCAAAGATAAAGGTTCTGGCAATAAACAGGCTATAACTATAAAAGCAAGTAGTGGCTTGAATGAAAAGGATATAGAAGATATGGTTAAAGATGCAGAGCGTTATGTAGAAGAGGATAGGAAGAAAGTTGAGGAAGT
>CAYONR010000226.1:0-2688 GCA_964405365.1 uncultured Halanaerobiaceae bacterium | reverse complement strand
TCGTTGAAAGAGGAAGATTTAGCCGGTTGATGCAGGTTTTAAGTATTAATCCAACTAATTTAGGTATAGGTTTAGGTGAAGATGCCGGGATCATTATTGAAAAAGGCCATATTATCAAAGCTATCGGAACCGGAGTCGTCGTTATTTTTGATGGCCAGGAATTAAAGTATTCGAATGTGGCAAATATTGGATATGATGAAGCAATTGGGATGGAGAACATGATTGTCCACACAATTTCTAACGGCTATGGTTATGATTTAAGAGCAAGGAAATATCTGCGACCAGGAGATTTAAGTTGAATCGCCGGTCTGATAATGGGGGATTTAAATGAGAATACTTGAGATAAGGGCCTTGAGAGGCCCTAATTTATATAGTCTCTGGCCGGTAATTTTTATAAAACTGGACATCGGTAATCTGGAAGAGCAGCCGACAGATCTGGTGCCTGGTTTTAAAGCAAAGCTAAAAGAGATGATGCCTTCTCTCCATGAGCACAGCTGCTCTCCAGGGAGACCTGGCGGTTTTTTTGAGCGGATTGAAAGAGGAACCTGGGCCGGACATGTAGTTGAGCATGTTGCTATTGAGCTCCAGTCTCTTGCTGATAATGATGTCTCCTTTGGGAAAACATTTAGCACAGAAGAAGATACTGTCTATAATATTGTCTATAGCTATATCGATGAAAATGTAGGTCTGCAGGCCGGTCAGTTTGCTGTTGAGATTGTAGAAAAATTATTTCAGGGAGAAACTACTGAGATTGCGCCACTGGTCTATCAATTAAAGAAGATTCGAGATGACAGCTTGCTCGGCCCTTCGACTGAAGCTATTGTAGATGAGGCCAGGCGGCGAAGTATTCCTCATATCAGGTTGAATGACTATAGCTATGTTCAGTTAGGTCACGGTCGCTATCAGCGGCGGATACAGGCTACAATGATGGATAGCACCTCGGCTTTAGGTGTTGAAATTGCTGATGATAAGGAATATACCAAGCAAATATTGGCTGAGAAAGGGGTGCCTGTGCCTGAAGGTATTTCAGTAAGCGATTTTGCTGGAGCTCAGGCAGTTGCTAATGAATTAGGCTATCCAGTAGTTGTTAAACCCCTGGTTGGAAATCATGGCCGGGGAATTAGTATTGATATTCAGGATGAGGAAGAACTGGAAGCAGCTTATCGGATGGCCAAAAGAGTTTGTGAAGATATCTTGATAGAGAAACTTCTAGTTGGCACAGATTTTCGAATTCTGGTGATTAATGGTAAGTTTGTGGCAGCGGCGAAAAGAGAACCAGCCTTTGTAATCGGAGATGGTAGCTCTTCAGTTCAGGAGTTGATAGATGAAGTTAATACTGACCCCCAACGAGGCGTTGGCCATGAGAAGAATCTGACAAAAATAACTATAGATGCTATGACTGAAAGGTTATTGGTAATCAATGATTTATCTCTTGAGGATATATTGCCGGCAGGGGAGAAGCTATATATTAAGTCGACAGCCAACCTTAGTTCTGGAGGTACGGCTGTAAATGTGACTGAGAATGTTCATCCTTTAGTTAAACTAATGGCTGAAAGAATTGCCAGGATAATTGGTCTGGATGTTATCGGGATCGATATTGTTGCCCCAACATTGCAGGAGCCGCTCCAGAAAAATATTGGTGGAGTAGTGGAAGTTAATGCTGCCCCAGGCTTTAGGATGCATCTTGATCCGACTGAAGGCCAGCCTGTTAATGTTGCAGTTCCAGTGGTTGATATGCTATTTCCGCCTGGCATTTATCAACCGGTGCCGATTGTTGCTGTTACCGGTACCAATGGTAAAACAACTACTGTTAGGCTGATCGCCCATATTCTTGGTTTAAGTGGGAATATTGTCGGCATGACATCCACTGATGCCGTGGTTATTGATAATATTCCAGTACTTGAAGGAGATTTTAGTGGTCCAGCCGGGGCCAGAGCTGTTTTAACAGATGCAACCATTGATCATGCAGTCCTGGAAGTGGCTAGAGGCGGAATCTTACGCCGGGGCTTAGGTTATTCCCGTGGCGATGTAGGTGTATTGCTTAATATTAGTTCGGATCATCTTGGTGAAGGCGAGATAGATACCTTAGAAGATCTGGCCAGACTTAAATCGACGGTTATTGAAGCGGTTAAACCTGATGGCCATGCAGTTATAAATGCTGATGATCCTCTGGTCCTTGGTTGTCTGGAAAATACCAGGGCCAATCCAGTATTATTTTCGGTTAACCCTGAGAACTCCGCCTTACAGGAAAACCTGGATAAGGGCAACATGAATGTTATCTATCAAAACGGGAATATAGTTATTAAGAAAGAGAACTGGGAGTCAGTGGTTGCCAGTGCTGCTGAAATTCCAATAACCTTTACCGGTAAAGCTATCTTTAATATTAAAAATGTGTTAGCTGCCGTGGCGGCAGTTTCAGCTCTAGGCTTAAATGCCAGGCAGATCAGGGCTGGTCTTGTTAGTTTCAGTGCATCTCTCGGTCAATCCCCTGGCAGGATGAATATTATAGAGATCGAAGATTACAAAGTCGTTATCGACTATGGCCATAATATTGGGGCTATTAAAGCCACTGGCGACTTTATCAATAGCCTGGGCTCAAATAGAATAATCAGGATGGCTTCAGGTACAGGCAACCGCAGAGAAGAAGATATCATTGAATTTGGCTATACATTAGCTCAGTATTATGAT
>CAYONR010000225.1:0-2697 GCA_964405365.1 uncultured Halanaerobiaceae bacterium | reverse complement strand
ATTTTTATTAATAAAATTTTATATAAGTTTTTAGAATAAATTTTTGTTGATTAAACTGTTAAAGCTTGTTATAATATTAACAGTAGCTGTATAATAATAACATGAGGAGGAGTAATTTTATGAGTAGAGAGTTTAAGTTGTTGTTATTCTTGGTTCTGGCATTTGCTTTAATTTTTAGTGGTCCGGTAGCTGCACAGGAGTATATCTCGATTGCGACGGGTGGTACTGCAGGAACGTATTATCCATTAGGTGGAGGTATGGCAGAATTAATTAATGAATTTGTTGCTGATGTTAATGCAACTGCTGAAGTAAGTGGTGCTTCTGTTGAGAATGTAAGATTGATACAGCATCAAGAAGTAGAATTTGCGTTAGTTCAAAATGATATTAGTTATTATGCTAAAAATGGTGTAGAGATGTTTGATGGAGACCCATTGGATGATTTAAGAGGCGTTGCTTTATTATATCCAGAAATCATACAGATAGTAACATTGGAAGGTAATGATATTGATACAGTAAGAGATTTTGAAGGTAAGAGAATAGCTGTAGGTGCTCCTGGTAGTGGTACTGAGGCTAATGCCCGCCAGATAATTGAAGCCCATGGTTTAACCTATGATGATATGACTATTGATTATCTATCATTTGCTGAAGCTGTTGATCAATTAAGAGATGGTCATGTTGATGCAGCATTTATAACTGCAGGTATTCCGACATCGGCTATCATGGATCTTTCAGCTACAAATGATGCTAAAGTTTTAGAAATTGAAGATGATGTTATTGCTCAATTACAGGAAAATTATCCGTTCTATACTTCAATAGATATTGCTGGAGGAACTTATAGTGGTATAGATGAAGATACTACAACTGTAACTGTTTTAGCCATGATGATAGCTAATCAGGCTGCGGATGAAGAAATGGTATATAATGCAACAGCCGCTATTTTTGATAACTTAGATAGATTGGCAGAGATTCATGCCCGTGGCGGAGACGTTAGCCATGTATCTGCTTTGAGCGGTATGCCTATTGAAATGCATCCAGGTTCTAGAAGGTATTTTGAGGAGCATTTTAGTCAGTTGCTTGATGCATTGGGGTATTAATTGGCAAGAATAAAATTTAATTAATACACATGGGGGCATTGATTTGCCCTCATGTTTTTCTATTTGATAGGAGGGGTTTGATGAAGGAAGAACAGGTTAAAAATGAAAATGTTAAAAAACCAGAAGACATAGAAAAAGAAATTACTTCGATGAGAAATATTAGAGGTTTTTGGGCAAAATTTGCAATTTTCATTGCAATTGCAGTATCAATTTTTCATTTTTATACTAGTGGTTTTGGATTATTAATATCTTTTGAACAGAGGTCGGTCCATTTAGCCTTACTTATGATTTTAGCTTTTGTTATGTATCCGTTTAAAGAATCAGATAAGGACCGGGTTCCCTGGTATGATATTTTACTTGCTACGGCGGGGACTGTAGCATGTTTATATATTTATTTTAACCATTATGAACTTGCATTTAGGGCAGGTATACCAGAACAAATTGATCTGGTAATGGGGGCTATTGCAATTTTATTAGTTTTAGAGGCGACCAGGCGTTCTATTGGGATTGCCTTACCGATTATTGCTTCGACTTTTCTTGTATATGCATATCTTGGCCCATATATGCCTGGTCTTTTAGCCCATAGAGGGTTCTCTTTAAGAAGGATTATTTCTCATTTATATCTCACAACTGAAGGTATCTTTGGTATTCCAATTGGAGTATCAGCAACTTTTGTTTTTATGTTTGTCTTATTTGGTTCTGTTTTAGAACAGAGCGGGATTGGGGAATATATTATTAAGGTTGTTTTTGCAGGTTTAGGCCATCAAAAAGGTGGTCCGGCTAAAGCTGCAGTTGTAACTAGTGGCTTAATGGGTATGATATCAGGTAGTTCAATAGCTAATACAGTGACTACTGGTTCATTTACAATACCTATAATGAAAAAAATGGGCTTTACGCCAGAGGTGGCAGGTGGAGTTGAGGTTGCAGCTTCAACTAACGGTCAGTTTTTGCCTCCAATTATGGGTGCAGCTGCCTTTATTATGATTGAGTTTACTGGTTTACCTTATGTGGAGATTATAAGGGCGGCATTTATCCCAGCGGTTTTGAGTTATGTTGCTATCTTTGGAATTGTACATCTCCAGGCAGCAAAGACTGGGCTTCAAGGAATGCCAAAGGAGGAACTGGCACCTTTTTTCCCGACTTTAATAAAAGGGATTTATTTCATTATTCCTATCATTGGTCTTGTTTATCTTTTAGTTTTCAGAAGAATGACTGCTTTAGGCTCAGCCTATTGGGCTATAATTTTAGCGATAATTGTTAGTCTGGCAGCCAAATTAGTTATTATGATCTGGTGTAAGTCTAAAGGTGTTAAAAGAGAAGATATTTCAGCTGAAAAACTACCGATAGATCCAACTAAAGAGAGTAAAAATGGAATCTATTCAACTACAGAGCTTATCACAAGCTTTTTTAAAGAGCTGTTAGGTGCTTTTGAAAATGGAGCAAAAAATATGATTGGCATTGCCATGGCTTGTGCCTGCGCTGGTATTATTATTGGGGTAGTAACATTAAGTGGTCTTGGTCTTAGAATGACAAGTTTAATTTTAACCCTTTCTAGAGGGAATGTCTTTTTAACTCTTGTATTAACTATGTTTGCATCATTAAT
>CAYONR010000224.1:0-2733 GCA_964405365.1 uncultured Halanaerobiaceae bacterium | reverse complement strand
GTCACTTTTAATAAATCAAGATTTTTTCTTATTTTCATTTTTTCAATAGAATATACTTCGCCTTTTACAGTCACTGTATCTCCAGGAGCAGCATCTTTAATTGAAATTACCCTGCTTCTATCTTCATAATCTCTAGGAAAATAGAATAATAGATCAGATAAAGTATCAATACCTAATTTCGATAATTTCTCTGCCCTGGCCGGTCCCACCCCTTTTACATATTCAATAGATTTTGCCAGAGTAGATGCCATTATTTTAAATAATCTCCACTTAAAAGAGCCATCCCATATACTGATGGACCAACATGGGCTCCTAAAATTGGGCTAATAATATTTTCAATTATCTCTAATTCTATATCCATCTCCTGACATAAATCTTCCAGGGCAACCTTAATTTCTTCTGCTCTTTCAGGATTATCGCCATGCATAATACCAATCCAGGCATATTTTTCACCCTGAAGCCATTCTCGACAGTATTCAACAATAGTATCCTTTACCCGTTTTTTGCCCCGGGATCTGCCGTTTGGAGATATCTCGCCTTCAACTGCCTGCAGTTCTAAAAGCGGATGAAAATTAAGGATAGAACCTAAAAAAGATTGGGCTTTTCCAATTCTACCGCCCTTTTCAAGAAATTTAAGATCACTAACTGTAAAAAGAACTGTCGATTTATTTAAATGTGAATCAATGATTTCCGCAATCTCTTCAAAATCTTTACCTTCTTCAACCAGTTTACAGGCAAGTTTTACAAGAGTACCTAAACCAAGACTGGCAGAACCAGTATCAATTATCTTAATTTCAGCATTATCTATATCCTGAGTTGCAAGTTGGGCAGATTTAACAGTGCCACTTAACTTCCCTGAAATGTGAATAGAAATAATCTGATCATATTCTTCAGCAATCTCCTGATATTTTTCAATAAATCTACCAGCAGAAGGCTGGGAGGTCGTCGGTATTATATCTTCTTTTCTTATTTTCTTAAAAAACTCAACTGATTTAATATCTATTCCATCAATAAACTGTTCATCTCCAAAATGGAGAGTTAAAGGGATAGTAAATAAATTTTCTCTACTCTCAATAAATTCTTGAGGTAAATCATTAGTACTATCTGTCAAAATTCCTATTTTACTCAATCTTAACACCTCATCTTCTTATTCTATTCTAATGAAATTATATATGGATAAAGAGGCTGTTCCCCTGCATATATTTCTACTTCATCAATATCATCAAAACGATTTAATAACTTCTTCCTCAATTTAATAGCATCATCTTCAGTTACTTCTTCACCATAATAAATAGTAATTAATTCTTCATCATCGAGAGATTCTTCGAATAACTTAACTACAACTCTTTCATAGTCATTACCTTTTACCTTGATATTACCATCTATTAAACCGATGACATCGCCTTCTTTAATATCAAGCCCCTGAACTTTAGAATCTTTAACAGCAATTGTAATCTGGGCAGTCCTAACATATTCTCTTTCCTCATCCATGGCTTCAACCATTACCTTAAGTTCTTCATGCTCATTATAATGCATCATAGCAGCAATAGCCTCAGTAAAAGACCTGGTTGGAATAACTTTTACAACTTTCTCTTCTTCAAGTTCTGCTGCCTGTCTGGCTGCAGATACAACATTTTTATTATTAGGAAATATAATAATTTCCTTTGCATTAAGATTTTCAATGGCCTGAACAAAATCATTAGTACTCGGGTTCATTGATTGGCCACCAAAGATAACTTCATCTGCTCCTAATTCAGTCAGAATATTTTTGATACCCTCACCTGCAGCGACAGTTATAATAGCTCTCTTCTTTGGTTTATCATCTTTTGTATTCACCTTTTTAATATCAGGATCACCAGAATTACTAACATTAATTGAATGATCATCATTAACAACTCTAAGTTCTGGTCTATCTTTATCAATCATATCCAGATGCTGACTCTTCATATTATCAATTTTAATATCATCTATGATACCTATCTTTAAACCATACTCTAAAATCACACCAGGATGATTTGTATGAATATGAATTTTTATAATTTCACCTGAGCCAACAACCATCAATGAATCTCCATAATTATTTAATTCTTTTCTAATTCTATCTATCTCTTTCTCTCCATCTTCCTTATCAATATGGATTAACAACTGCGTACAGAAAGTATATTTTATATCCTCTCTCTTCTGCTTATGAGCTCTCTCCTGATTAGGAATGGATCTTTCCATTGAATCAGAATAAACAATTTCTCCTTTTAATGCCTGCAGCATACCTTCAAGGATAAAAACATATCCCTGACCTCCTGCATCAACAACCTCAGCTTCTTTTAAAACAGGAAGTTGTTCTGGAGTCTTATTTAAAGCAATATTAGCAGCTTCAATCGTCTCTTCCAATACGTACTTTGTATCATCACTTTTTTTAAGCCCTTTTTTAGCGCCATCAGCAGCTTTTCTTGAGACAGTTAGTATTGTACCCTCAACTGGCTTCAAAACACCTTTATAGGCCACTTTTGAGGCATTCTTCAAGGCTTCTGCTAAATCTTCTGCATTCATTAACTTATTTCCTTCAACAGTCTGGGCAAAACCTCTTAAAAGTTGAGATAGAATAACACCTGAATTACCTCTGGCTCCCATTAAAGCTCCTCTAGACATGGATTCACAGATATCATCTATTCTATCTGACTTACTATTTTTCGTTTCTTCAACCGCTTCCTGCATTGTTAAATACATATTAGTACC
>CAYONR010000223.1:0-2738 GCA_964405365.1 uncultured Halanaerobiaceae bacterium | reverse complement strand
AATATGATGCAGTTGTAGTAGCTGTTGGAAGCTGGAAATCAAGCTCTATGAGAACTGAAGGTGAAGAGCTTGCTTATGATGGAATTGAGTTTCTTGAAGAGATCGCCCATGATGGCTGGAAAGCAAAAAGAGACCCCGGCGAAACACTGGTCGTTGGTGGTGGGAATACAGCAATGGATTGTGTTCGCACATCGCTCAGGCTAACTGATGATAAAGTTTCCTGTTTATACCGAAGAACAGAAAAAGAAATGCCTGCTGAACAGATTGAGATTGATGAGGGCAGAGAAGAGGGTTGTGATTTTCAGTTTTTAACTCAGCCAATTAGCTTAAGAGAGAAAGAGAATGGCAGATTGGTTTTAGAGTGTATAAAGATGGAATTAGGGAAACCTGATGCCTCTGGAAGGAGAAGGCCTATTCCAATTGAAGGAAGTGAATTTGAAGTTGAAGCAGATACAGTAATAGCTGCTATAGGTCAGAAAACAATCGCTCCTGAAGGTGTACCGACTAATCAGTGGGGCGATGTTGATATAAATGAAAATAATTGCCAGGCCGATGAATCAATTTTTGCTGCTGGAGACTGTGTTAGTGGTCCGGCAACAGTTGTTGAAGCAGTAGCTGGTGGAAGAAGAGCCGCTTTAGGTATAAAAGCTTATTTGTCAGGAGAAGAATATAACCCTGAATATCAGATTAATGTTTCCAGAGGATATTGGCAATCACTAAATGAAGATGATCTTGTATATTTAAAAGACCCTAAAGATGAAGAGAGAGTTGAGCAGAGTTTAATTGAACTATCTGAAAGAATATCTACTTTTAAAGAGGTTAGTTATACATTTACTGAGGAAGAGATTGCACAGGAAGGCGAGCGTTGCTTTGAGTGTAGTTGTACAACAAAGACTGATTGTAAGTTAAGAGAACATTCAGAGGAGTTTGAAGCTGATCCAGAATACTTTAAAGAGAATATTAAGATGGACCACTCATATAATATTGAACATCCTCAGATTATAATGGATCCAGGTAAATGTATTAAATGTGGTATTTGTATTAAAATTTGTAATGAGGTCGTTAATGAATATTTATTAGGTTTTAAAAATAGAGGTTATGAAACAAAGATTGGTACAGCTTTTGGAGAACCACTACCTGCAAGTTGTGAAGAATGTGGTGAATGTATTGAAGCCTGTCCAGTAGGGGCACTTGATTGGAAAATCAAAAAGCTTGAAGAAATGAAATAGTACAGGGGGTACATTTAATGTTTGAGATTAAAAAGCTTCTTAAAGAGGAAGCTAAAGAAGTTGATAGCTTTCTTGAAGATCTCTTTAAGGATGAGAAGATTGTCCCGGCCTTGCAGGAATCAATGGAATATTCATTGTTATCAGGTGGTAAGAGAGTAAGACCGGTTTTAACTCTCTTGACTGCTAGATTATTAAAGGGTAATGAAAGGGCTGCAAGATTGTCTGGGGCAGCCCTTGAATTAATTCATACCTATTCATTGATTCATGATGATCTGCCGGCAATGGATGATGATGATTTAAGAAGAGGAAAACCAGCAAATCACCTGGTATATGGGGAAGGTATGGCTATTTTAGCTGGTGATGGTTTACTGACATATGCTTTTAAGATTTTAGCTGACTTAAATATTGATGCTGCAAGCAGATGTCAGCTAGTTAAATTGCTGGCTGATTCTGCTGGTCCTAATGGTATGGTTGCTGGTCAGGTTTTAGATCTGCAAGCCGAGGACGAGCCAGTTGATTTAGGTGGTTTAAAAAAGATTCACAGGGCAAAGACAGGAGCTTTGTTTAAAGCAGCAGTTTTAGCAGGTGTTTATTGTAGCGATTATTCTAAAGAAGAATTATCTGCATTAGAGGTATATGCAGAGCAATTAGGGTTAACTTTTCAGATAACTGATGATATTCTTGATGTTATTGGGAATGCTGAGATACTAGGTAAAGAAGTCGGCAAAGATTTTGAAAGGGGTAAATCAACTTATCCAGGATTAATTGGTTTGGAAGACTCTAAAAAAGAAGCTGAAAAGGCTGTAAATGAAGGCCTTAAAGCTTTAGAGATCTTTGGCGAAGATGCTGATATATTAAGAGACTTATTGAAGTTTATTTTAGAGCGACAATATTAATTAAATAAATAATATGTATAAATATAAATTGGTCTTTTAATACCAGTTTTTATATGATATAATTATCCTGAATTACAGGTGATGCAGTATTCTAGTCAGCTCAACTATTCTGAAGACGGGCCTAAAAATCCGTTTCCGGCATATAATTGAAGTCCCTGGTGATGGCTGTTGACGCCCAGTCGAGGGTCATTGCTGGGGGTTAAGGGACTGGGGCGATCCACAATGGCATGTGGGCGTAGACCCCTATCCCGTGGAAGCTGGTTGATTATAATAGTCAGTTAGTTAACCTGTCTTCGGGGAGATCCGAGGCAGTGTAGCCTGCTTTGCGTGGTTGCGGGGAGGGTGGAAGGCGATAACACTCTGGATCCAGGTGTTATTTGCTAGCCACTGGAAACCGTAACTGCAAAAGAAGCTAGGAATAGTATAAAGCTGTCAGGGAAAACCTCTAGACTGTCTTTAGGGGCAGGGCAGGGATTAAAGTGTCTACTAAGTGGCAATCCAGTCCTGCAGTAGGTGACTCTGCAGCCTGGCTTTAAAGGGAAACCACTATTTTGGTAACAGAATAGTAGCCAGGGGGAAAACCAACTGGACCTAAGTGGCAGCATTTATCTGC
>CAYONR010000222.1:0-2740 GCA_964405365.1 uncultured Halanaerobiaceae bacterium | reverse complement strand
CAGATCTGGATAAGAAAGATTTAGTATATTCAACACCTGCTTCAGCAAAATAAAAGGCCCGGGAAGTGTCTACCTCACTCACGCCAAATCTGATATTATGAGTGCTGGCAGAAAGTAACGCAGCAGTCAAGCCTCCAACTACAAAAAGCAAGATCAAAACCCAGATAATGGAGGAGCCCTTTTCAGACTTAACAATACCAATCATCTTAAACCCTCCTTTCAAAGGGTCAGACTACCGAGAATTTGTTCCCCATTTATTCATCTATTAAGTTTCGTGATCTCACAGTGGCTCTTTTATGAGCCACATTACCATCACTATCTACAACTCTGACATATATTTTAAAGCCATTATTCACATTATTTATTTCAAGGTCTTCAACATAGTTGACCACTGTGCGATTTTCTATTTCTTCCTCTCCATCTTTAGCAATTACTCTTACACTTCCATTATCTTTTATTATTTCAAAATGAATTAAATCAGCTTCATCAGTTGATGGATGATAACCAGTAAAAGTCCAAGTATCTTCAGTTTCATCTACTGGTATTGTTGCAGTACGCAGATATGTGGCTAGCTCACTTTTGGCCAGCTCAGTCAGCTGACCTGCACTCATCCTTCTCATGCTGGGCTCGATAACATTTAAGGATTGAACCAGCATAGTCGAGGCTAGAGCCACTACTACCCCCAATAAAGCTATACTTATTAAAAGTTCAACCAGCGTCAGGCCGTTATTATCGGAAAGATGTTCTGAAAACTTATTTATCAAAATGACTCACCACCTTCCTGCACAATCATTTTAATCGTTATCGGTTCCCGGAGAAAATATCAAAGATGTAATGCTCTCATTCCTATCTTCTACTCCCGGTTCATCCCAGTATATAGCAACTGTTACTCTATATAAATCCGGGTTATCATCGTATTTATCGACACTGATTCTTGAATCATCTTCCCTAAGTGAATCAAATTTTAAATCATCTATTTCGTTATAATCAAATTCATCTGCAAAATAACTGTCACTTATATATATCTGCTCACCATAATCCTCATAAATATCTATTGTTATATATCTATTGCCAGACTCACCCATATACTCTATTATTCCCGCAGCCAGGTCCGCCGCTTTGAGAGAATGATCTACCTCCACCTCTCTCTGCAGACTCGTTGTTATGGCGCCCGTGAAAGCCGTGACCAGAATCAGTATAAGCACCATAGCAACGATAACTTCGATCAGTGTCATGCCACGCTGGTCCTGCAAATATTCCATATCCAAAACCTCCCATCGGATCAAAATCAAGTTAAAATTGATAAGCTATACCTACTTTATTATCTTTGTATATAATTATATCAAAATAAACTACAAAAAGATAGATTTAAAAAAGCAAAAATTTATTACATTTGTTTTAAATACCAATAAAAAAGTATTGATGAGATAACCATAATATCTTTAAAAATTACACTTAGGACATTTGTCCGCCCTGTTCCGCGGTTAGACATGGTTGTACGGTGTTGACTGGTTCATCAGGGGGTTAACCCCCTGATGAAAATCTGAAAGTTTAATTTAACTTTCCCAAAAACAATGATAAAATTTGAAAAAACAAAAAACCAGCTATTAAGCTGGCTCTGTAAGTTAAATATTTAATTCTCCTTAAGGTATTAATCATCATATTATTGATTTCGAGGAGAAACTACAGTCGTTACTTCTCCCTCATCGCCCTCATATTCTTTCTTAAGGGTAATTCTATAATCATTATTCCCTTCATCGTTAATATCAAATTCCATTATATTATTAAATATTCTATCGCTTTCAATTATCTCAATTACATCACCATCATATTCAAGTATCCCATCAATTTCATCTTCCCCTATATCATCTGGGTTTGCATTCCTAACATAACGGGCAATCTCTGTAACATGCATCTCGGCCATCTGTTTTGCACTCATTCTTCGCGTTCCAGATGGAACTATATTGAAAGTCTGAATTATCATTGAAGTAGCTATGGCTAGTACAACCCCTAAAATTGTAATAGATATAAGAATTTCTATTAAAGTTATGCCCTTATTATTTTCAATAACTCGTTTTAATCTGCTCATATTATCCACCTGCTAGAAGAGTTTTTAATCTATAACTTCTATCTCCTTCTGCCCATTATACTGCGACCGCAAACAAATTATCCTTTTCTTCTTCGATATTTACTATGATGTCAGCTTTTTCATCATGACCATTTTTCAAACTTATTTTTTTATCAAATCGTTCATCGATCTCTTCTACATTATCCAAGCCTCCAAATCTCTCTATAATGATCTCCACGTAAAGTTTCAATAATTGAATCAGCTATATAAAAGGTTTCGGCTTCACTATTTCGAGGCGATTCGGTGGGTATTATAACAGTATAAATCATAAACCAACTAAATAGAATGATAGCTCCAAGAAAACCAGTAATCAAAATCTTTATGGAAATTTATCCATTTTTATTTTGGATGATTTTATCGATGTTAGATATGGAAATTAAATCTTCTGAAAAAAACATTAGTTGTCAACTGCTACGAGTGTTTCTATGCTGTAATTACCTTCAGTCCATACAATTTTAATATTATATAGATTATCATTATCAGCTATTTCTTTTGGATAATCATCTGGAATATATAAACCTTCTTGAAGCAAATCTCCAATCTCACCTTTTAATTCTCCTTCGCTCTCAACACCACTCAAATCTTTATTTCTTAATTCCTCAATAACAGAAT
>CAYONR010000221.1:0-2746 GCA_964405365.1 uncultured Halanaerobiaceae bacterium | reverse complement strand
CTTCATATGAAGTTGTCTGCTTTCTATGTGTTTCCGTCGAGTTGTTCAAATCTAAAAAACCTCCTAATGTTTCATCCTTCAATTGATGTATATATCCATCAATCTACTATGACTTCTGCTGCATTCTGACAGTTCAGCTCTTACATTACTGCAGAGTTTATTGCTTAAAAATTCATCACCACAATTTACTGTCAGACCTTCCCTGGTTAAGAATATTTACTTTCACTTCACCTATCTGCTGTATTTACACTTCCTGTTTCGAATAGTTTTGGGCTTTATTTTGTTATGCAAACTCACCCACAGGAATATGCCTTTTATACAGTTCGTATTCCTCAGACCGAAGTTTTGCCTCCAACTTCCTTCAGATTCCATCTCACGATGGACACCCTTGTCTTCAGCTAGTGGTTGGCACTATTAACCCCCACATCAGACTTTCACTGATTAGCAAATATCCATGCCAGGCAAACATAAAGTAGGGCGACCACTTTAATGGTTGCCCCCTCATCAAACCGCACGTGCCTTACTAAGGCATACGGCTTACCAACGTGTTTTGATTTGAATTTATATTTTTGCTAATCTTTGTGTGCATTTTATTTTACGGACTTTTTCAGTGGTATAATAATTCTGACCTTTTTCCCTTGCTCTTTCTACTTTGCGTTTTTGATTTTTCCTGTACTTTTCCTTCATGTATCTGATATAATCATCTATGGTATAATCAAATTGATAATTATAATATAACCAGAAGGCTGGGATTAATCCAACTTTTGCAAAGTATTCATTATTCCATCTGCTAGTCATTTTCCAACCTTTTTTCTGACTGGGATGGTCATGTATCATTGCTACTCTCAGTCTTCTTCTAATATATCCATCAATTGCTAATAATTTATTGCTAAAAACATTTATATAGCAGTTACTTTTCTGTCCATAACTTTCATTGGCATTGATAGCCTTATATAGATTCAAGTAATAATTTATCTTTCCTCTGATCACTGGATTTACTCTTTCAAGCCATGATTTGATATTTAAAGTTAGATTCTTTCCAGTTTTAGCTTTAATACTTTCTTTAAATTTCTTCCAGGTTGATTCTTGAGGTTTTGCTATGAAATATGGTTTTCCATCTCTTTTTCGATTTCTCCAGTGCTCAAAAGTATATCCTAGAAAATCAAAGTCATCATCATTAAAATCAACAACTTTCGTCTTTTCCTTCGATATTTCAAGACCTAATTCTTCGAGTTTTCCTTTAACTATCTGGATGGCCTTTTTAATATCCTCTTCACTTTTTGCAAACACTAGAAAATCATCCGCATATCTAACAAATCTTATTCCATGTTCCTCTAAAACCCAGTCCAGTTCATTTAAATAGGTATTAGCAAGAATTGGCGAAATGACTCCACCCTGCGGAGTGCCGGAACTTACGTCATGATACTTTCCTTCTTCCATGTAACCAGCTTTCAACCATTTCCATATCATATCCAGCACTGTACCATCTGCTACATATTTATTTAATATTTTCATTAGCTTTTTATGTGGTATATTATCAAAGAATCCTTTGATATCACAATCATATACATAATTATATCCTGTCTCGATATGCCAGAGGATTATTTGTAGTGCTCTCTGCACACCTCTGCCAGGTCGGTAACCACAGGACCATTTATGGAAGACTTCTGCTTCAAATTTAGGCTGGATTACATTTACTACAGCCTGTTGGATTATTCTGTCTTCAATAGTTGGTATTCCCAGTGGTCTTACTTTACCATTTTTCTTTGGTATATACTGTCGTCTTACCGGTGATGGTTTGTATTCCTTCGCTTTTAATTTATCCAGCAGTTTAGTTAATTTCTTTCCTGACTGCTTTCCAAATGATTTTAGAGTTTCTCCATCAATTCCACCTGCACCTTTATTGGCCTTTACTTTATCCCAGGCCTCTTTTAACCGCTTTTCGTTCAGTATCTGTCCATAAATACTATGCCACTTTAATTTTCTTTCTTTATTCTTTAACTCTTTCAAATCTTATTCCACTCCCTGTTTTGCACACATCCAGCTCGTTTATACTATATTTAGTATCGTCACTGTTTACATTATGCATTATTTAAGTGTGAATCCACTCAGGTCGCACTCCCTTCCGTTCAGAAAATGTTTAGTCATTTTCCTACTTCCGTACTATGGAGGCGTCTGACTTCTCTATCCGTGTCAACAACTTCGGCTTAACCTTATATGTCTTCACCCATTTCTGGTAGGATAGAGACCTCACGGGGTTGTTGCACTTCCCTTCTAAACATGCCCTGTACCTTCACCTGTTAAACTTTTAATATTCGTCCGGATTCTTTGAATATCAAATACTTATTTCTTAAGTAGATTTCCCATTATTTTCGGATAGTCATCAATTTAACCTGCCGCTCGTACTTTACGCATTTCTGCATTAGGGCCTGCTCATCCACCTACGGACTTCTCAGCTTACCGCGTCTCCTTCAGACAGCACTTCACAATGCTGCCCTAGACTAAGTTTCCCGGGTTATACCGGCATCCCCGGGGAAGGACTTCCACCTTCGAGAAAATTATTTTCCAGACTCTCGATTCGTTTCTACCTTCAAGGTAACGTAATCGCTGTCTTTAACAATTAATTCATGTACATCTTACATAAGTGCGACTGCCCGTCGCACAAAAATCCCCAGGGAATTAACCCTGAGGGAATAACAATAAATATTAAATTTTAAGTTTAACCATTGATCAAACCATTCTCTTA
>CAYONR010000220.1:0-2753 GCA_964405365.1 uncultured Halanaerobiaceae bacterium | reverse complement strand
TTTATATTGTCTTAATTATAACTTAATTAATATTTCCTGTCAAATCATTCTACTTAATTAACTTTACTCATACTTAAAGAAATTCTATCTCTTCTTTTATCTATATCTATAACCTTAACCCTTACTATATCTGATGGTTGAACAACCTCTGAAGGATCAGAAACATATTTCGTTGAAAGCTCAGAAATATGAACAAGACCATCAGATTTTAAACCTATATCAACAAATGCTCCAAAATCAACAACATTTCTAACTGTACCTGTTAATACATGCCCGACCTTTAAATCATCTAATTTTAAAATATCAGTTCTAAAAATCGGTTTTGGTAATTTTTCTCTAGGATCTCTTCCTGGTTTTTTTAATGACTTTAAAATATCTTTTAGAGTTATTAAACCAATATCAAGTTTATTTGATAGTTCACTTAATGATAAAGAAAGATTATTCAATGAATTAATTACATCACCATGTTTTTCATAAAAAGAACTAAGGTCATAACCCATAATAGTTAATATTTTCTCAGCAATATCATATGATTCTGGATGAATTTCAGTTTTAGCTAATGGGTCTAATCTGCTTTCAAGCCTCAAAAATCCTGCTGATTGTTCAAATGAAACAGGTCCAATTCCTTTAACATCAAGTATTTCTTTTCTTTTTGAGAATTGACCATTTTCATCTCTATAATCACAAATTTTCTTGCTCTGAGAACTATTAAGACCTGAAACATAACTTAATAAAGAAGGGGAAGCAGTATTTAAGTCAACACCAACTCTATTTACAACCGACTCAACTACAACCTCTAATTCCTCTAATAAAGCTTTCTCATCAATATCATGTTGATATAATCCTACACCAACCGATCTAGGATCTATTTTAACTAATTCAGCCAAAGGGTCTTGTATTCTTCTGGCGATAGAAACTGCCCCTCTTAAACTAACATTTAATCCAGGCAGCTCTTCTCTTGACAGTTTAGAAGCTGAATAGACTGATGCCCCCGCTTCATCAACAATTGTAAAAGGAATTGATAAATCATATTCTTGGTTAAGTTCTACAATTAATTCTTCAGTTTCTCTTGAAGCAGTACCATTCCCAATAACTATTGAATCTATATCAAATTTTTCAATTAAAGCATTCAGTTCCTTTAAAGACTCATTTTTTCTCGATTGAGGTTTGTGAGGATATATAGTCCCAGTATAAAGAACTTTAGAACCTTCATCAATTATAGCCAATTTACAACCAGTCCTATATGCCGGATCAATACCTAATATAATTTTGTCTGGTAAAGGAGGTTGTAATAAAAGCGCTTCTAAATTTTTGGCAAAAACATCCCTTGCATGACTCTCTGCTTCTTCTGTCAGTTTAGACCTGACTTCCCTTTCTATAGCAGGCCCTAACAGCCTATTATAACCATCAACAATGCTTTCTTCTATTTCTTTTTTAAAACTACAATCAGCATCTATTACAGTCCGATTAATCCTATTAATAATCGAATCATCAGGTGCATCGATACTTAAATTTAATACATCTTCATTTCCACCTCTATTTAAAGCGAGAACTCTGAATGGAGGAATAGAATTAATTGATTCAGCAAATTCATAATATTGCTCATAAACACCTTTTTTATCTTCTGCATCATTTTTAAGCTCACTTTCAAAATTAGCTTGATTCCAGAATCTCTGTCTTGTTAAATTTTTGATTTCAGGATCACTGGCAATTTTATCAGCAATTATATCCTGAGCTCCTTTAATGACTTCTTCTATTTTCTCTAATTCATTCTCTTCATCTAAATATTTTTTTGCCTCAGTTTTTAAATCTTTTTCATCTTTGTATAATAAAATAAACTCTGCAAAAGGTTCAAGACCCTTATCAATAGCTTTAGAAGCTCTGGTCTGTTTCCTTTGACGATAAGGATAATATATATCTTCAACTTCTTGTAACTTTTGAGCAGCATTTACTTTTTTCTTTAAATTCTTTGTTAATTTATCCTGGTCTTCTAATTTATTTATTACATCTTTTTTCGTTTTTTCTAAATTAGCTTGATATTCTAACCTACTTTTTAAATCTCTAAGTTCTTCTTCATCTAACTCCCCTGTTTTTTCTTTGCGATATCTTGCCAAAAAAGGTATAGTATTGCCATCTTCTAAAAGATCTCTAACTACTTTTACCTGTTTTTGACTATAATCTGTATCATTAAAAATCTGTTTTATTCCTTCAAACGACAAGTTATAAGCCATTAAAGATTTTCCTCCTATTAAACCATAAAATTATAATTAAAAAATTTAGTTTTAATCATTTTCTTTAACTGGTATAATTAATTCTTCCCCTGGTTTTACAAGCCCTAATTTTTCTCTAGCCAGCCTTTCAATATAATCAGGATTATCTACTAAACTTAATTCCCTTTCTAACTGAAGTTTCATATCTTTTGTTTCATCAATATCTGATTCTACTCTTTCAATATTATTCTCTAATTGACTAATCTGCCTATAATTATTTATTATTTGATATGTAAATACAATTAATAAAAAAATCAAAAAGAGCGGTATTAAAGTTTTTAAAAATGATTGGTTTTTAAACATATAAAATCCGCCCCCTATCAAAAATTTAATTTGTCTATTATATATAATTATATAATATAATTATCATTTTTTAAATGTTTAATGCCCCCTTTCTAAAACAAAGGGGGCTATTTAATCAAATTACTTAAAATATAGACTTCTCAGTCTCTTTATCAAATACATGCATCTTACTTCTATCAA
>CAYONR010000219.1:0-2769 GCA_964405365.1 uncultured Halanaerobiaceae bacterium | reverse complement strand
ACATAACCACAACCACTTCCAACTTCTAAAACATTAGAATCACTATTTAAATCTAATCTAGCAAGCATAGCGGCAATAATATATGGCTGACTTATCGTCTGATTATTGCCGATTGGTAATGGTCTATCTGCATAGGCCAGGTCTCTGTATTCTAAAGGAATAAACTCATGCCGGGGTACTGATTTAAAGGCTTCTAAAACCTGCTTATCATTAATACCTCTATTCTTAATCTGTCGGTCTATCATCATGATCCTCTCATTATAGAATTCTTCAGTCATAGAGATCCCCCTCATCTTAACCTTTTATACATAAAATAGGCTTTAACTGAGCAAATGGGTAAGCCAGATCGCTAATCTTTAATGAACTGATTACTTCTGTTATATCTTTATAGGCCAGAGGTGACTCATCAAGAATATTCTTACCAGCTGAAACAACTTTAACATCTCCTAAACTCCTTAGATGATCCTGTCTGCTAATAGATTTTTTAGCCTGGGTTCTACTCATCTTTCTCCCTGCCCCATGGGCTGTTGAATTCAAGGAAAGTCTGGTATTTTCAGAATCAGTAGATTTCACAATATAACTTCCAGTCCCCATAGAGCCCGGGATTAATGCCTTACCACCTGGTTCAAGCCTGGTAGCCCCTTTCCTGTGAACTAAAAGATCCATCTCCTTGCCATTAACAACATGCTTTTCTTCTCTGGCAATATTATGGGTATGATCATAAAAAAGTTCGATATTACTATCTGGATAAAGCTCACTAAAGATCTTTCTAATAGTCTCTGTTAAAAATGTCCTGTTAGCATAGGCAAAATTAGCTGCAGCTCCCATTGCACCTAAATAATCTCTCCCCTCTTTACTATCCCAGGGGAAATAAGCCAAATTTCCTGTTGGAAAACTTAAACCATATTTACCCTTTACTTTTTTAGCCAGATTTATATAATCAGTAGCTACCTGATGACCAAAGCCTCTGGAACCGGTATGAACCATTACCATTAAATCCCCTTCTTCTAATTCATTACTATCTGAAACGCTAACAACCTCCTGTAATTCAACAAAATGATTGCCAGAACCAAGGGTATTTAACTGCTCAATCCCTCGCCTTATAGCCTCTCTAGAAACAGTATCTGGATCAGCCTCTTTAAAATTCCCGTTATCTTCACAATTGGCTGCCGCTTTCCTGGAGACATATCCAGACTCAATCAATTTCTTGACACCATCAGCCAGAACCTCTTTGAATTCCTTCTCACTAAAATTTAATTTAGATCCTTCTCCGACCCCTGCTGGGATGGCCTGCTGTAACCTTCTTAAAACTATATTTTTATCTTTTATCTCAGAAGCCTTTAGACCAGTCTTTAATAATCTCACCCCACAATTTATATCAAAACCAACAGCTCCAGGAGAAATAGGCCCATTCCTGGCGGCAGCCATAACACCGCCAATAGGCAGTCCATAGCCCTGATGTAAGTCTGGCATGCCTGCAACCGCCAAGACTCCTGGCAATGTCGAAGCATTCAAAAGTTGATTCAAAGCTGTCTTTTCTATCTCATCATAAATCTCCTTAGAAGCAAATAAATAAACTGGACAGTTCATATTTTTTTCCGCTGGAAATTTATAAAAAGTCATTAATTTTCACCTCCATTATCATCCCTTTAGTTCATTATATCATTAATTTAATAAATGTCTAATTGAAAAAATTGCTTGATATTACAATGATCTAAGCGGTCCACTGATTAATATCAGAAAATATAGATGAATCTTTAAAGTCTTACTATTATAACTTCTAATTTAACTGTTGACACTCACTTTAACCATGTTATACTTGTCCTAGAAAAGAAGAAAAGGAGGGGTAATTATGAAACTTACAGGACTTCAAGAATTCTTGAGAATCGAAGATAGAAATATCAAAAAGCATATCAAAGCAGAGCGAGAAGCTGAACTTCGTCGAGAAAGTCAAACAACATTCGGCCTCTAAATAAAAGGAGGGTAATAATATGATTAAAGAAAATATTGAAAATATGGCCTCAATGAGTGATGCGGCATTAATTAGAAATGGAGTTAATCGGTTTGATGAATATGACTCCAGATTAAAAGAAAGTGCCTACTCTGTTGAAGGTTTCTATAATTAAGCAATTAAAATAATATCAAAAATAATATAATTACAGGAGGAATCAGAAGTGCGAGTAGCTGAGCAGAGTAATTCTGATATATAGCCCCCTTTATCGGCTAAGATAACCGATGAGGGGGTTTCTTGTTGTTTTATAGATAATAAATAAGTTTGTTATCAAAATACAGCTATGATATAATTATCTGACAGTATTAGGGGGGAAAATAAATGTCAAGTAAAGAAAATGAAGAAACAGAATACAGTTATACCTATAGTCAATTACTAAAAAAGTTTTATGCCCATTATTTATCTCGTTATAAGAAGGAATTCTTTGGTGTCCAGTTTCTCCACATAGTTGGAGCCATACTGGTTTTAATACCCCCTCTTATTATGAGAGAAATAATCGATGATGCTATACCTACAGGAAATGTAAATAGAATTTTCGGTTTAGTCGGTATTGCCCTGGCAATCTTTATACTCGATGCTATTGTCAAGCATATTACTATTTTCCACGGCCATAGAATTGCCCAGGAGATAGTCAGGGATATGCGAGACGATCTCTATCAGCAATACCAGAGACTCTCAATGAAATTCCATGATACAAAAAAGACCGGTGAATTAATGTCAAGAATCGTTGACGATTTAAATAAACTCCAGGAATTTAT
>CAYONR010000218.1:0-2832 GCA_964405365.1 uncultured Halanaerobiaceae bacterium | reverse complement strand
TATTCTCCTTGCTCATCGAAATAACCTCCTATTAATTATTATGTCTGGCAATAACATGGTCTTTGTCTATTCGATTATTTATTAAATGCTCTACTATTATCTGTCTGGCGCTAGCTGGTGAAAGATTACCATAGGTTATTCTCTCTTCACCTGGCTTAGCAATATCAAAAATCGGTTCTTCCTCACACATTCCGATACATCCAGTCTGTGCTATCTTTACATTAAGATCTCTCTTATTAATTTCATCTGAAACAGCCTGCAAAATATCCCTGGCTCCTGCTGCAATCCCGCAGGTTCCCATTCCGATAATAACCTTAGCCATCTCTTTGTCGTCCCGAGCAGTCATATCTTTCTCCAATCTTTTACGCATATCTCTTAATTCCTGTAATGATTTCATTAATTTTCACCTCTTAATTTTCTAAAATTTGTTTTAAGATCATCAGTAATAAATTTAAGAACCTCTTTATTATCAAGGGGAATCGAACCTAATTCCTCTCTATATTCGCTGGTTTTAAATTCATACTTTTTGCCATCATATGAATGATAAAAATATATATCCTGATCAGAATTTAAAGTTACTAAACTAATTATCGATTCAGGAATATCACCTAGAGGAGGTCGATCAATATGATTATATTCAAAGACTGCTACCAAAACAGTTCCAACTCCAGCCCAGGAGAAAATCTCTAAAAATCCTCCAGATAATTCAGCATTATATTTTATTAAAGGTATCCCTAAACCAACTTTTTTATTTCTGCCAGTATAAAATGGATCTGATACTGATTTAAGCTCAATTTCTTCCATCCCTTTACCATTATCAGCCATTACTAAAACCAATTGATTATTAGAAATATCCTCTTTGAGTCTTAAGATCAACTTATCTGCTCCAGCTAAAAACGAATTTTCAGCCAGATCCAGTATATGGAGTGATAGATCCTTCATGATTATCTATACTTATTAAGTACTTCTTTAGTACTTTCAGCATTTAGCCGACCATGGGTATTGTCATTAACCATAATAACCGGCGCCAATCCACAGGCTCCAATACAGGCAACTGTCTCTAAAGTAAATTTCAAATCTTCAGTAGTTTCACCATTATCAACACCGAGCTCTTCTTTAAATACATCTAAAACTTCCCCGGCACCTCTAACATGACAGGCTGTTCCTGTACAGACCCGGATAATATTTTCACCTCTCGGCTCCAGATGAAACTGAGTATAAAAAGTTACAACGCCATAAACCTGACTTAAAGAAAGATCAAGATTTACTGCAATCTCCTTTAAAACATCCTCAGGCAGATAGCCATATGCTTCTTGGGCCTGCTGTAAAACTGGAATCAAATTCTTTTCAGCTGCTCCATAGTCTTTTAAAATCTCATAAAGGGGCTCTAGATACTTATTTGCTTTTTCAACTTGTTGACATGCACAGGTCATAATAAACCCTCCTTGTATAATATAATTAATAATATTTCTTAAAATTAAATAGATTTATCTTTGTGATAAAACCTCCAGAATATCCCTTCTCGTATAAGTTTCTGGCAGATCAATTCTGGCAACTTTTTTTATACTATCTATAAAATGACTGTCGTTACTCTTAATAAACTTTAAATCATCGACTAAATTAAATCTAGCCTTTAATTCTTCTAACTTTTCAGCTAATGTATATTCTAAAACCCTGAAATCTGGCTTCTCTGGAATAAAACCTAATGTCTTAATTAAGCCCTGGCTCCTAAATATATGGGCTGGAATTAAAATCCCTCCAGCATTATTAACCAGCCTGCTAACCTGATTAATCCCAAGACTTACAGCAGCCGGCAAATAATAATCAATCACTCCTGAAAATTCATCATTCTGATCAACAATAATCTGATAGCCGATCCTCTCAGGATTATATTCCCTTTTAAATAATTTCTGATCAAGCTCATCAGCCACTAATTCTGCAACTTTAACCTCCTCAAAAAAAGCCAGTAGATGAATATCTTCAGAAGAGGTTATCTCAATTCCAGGCAGCAATCTAAGTCCAGCTTTTTCTGCCTGGTACTCAGCAGCCCTTAAATTTTTTGCTGAATTATGATCAGTAATCCCGATAATCTCTATTCCTTCAGCAGCAGCCCTGGTCATAATCTTTGCAGGAGTCATTTCCAGCTCAGCACAGGGAGATAAGACAGTATGATTATGGAGAGAAATCTCAACTAAGCTCAATTTAACTCAACTCTCATTGCTGGCCTAGATTATTTAAATCAATGGCCAGCTCAAAGGCAGGTTTGCTAGATTTCAATAAAGTTATTCCCTTTTCAACTGCCCTATCAATTGTATCCTGGTCAGGCTGATTGCCTTCAACAACAACGACTGCAGCCACATCAGTCAAATCCGCCACAGCCAGAATATTTAGATGGCCCTGAACAGTAAGCCAGATATCACCGCTGCTGGCTGAAGCAATCACATTACTTAAAAGATCACATATATAGATCCCTTCTATTTTTTTATTAATATCCCCGGTAACCAGCTCCAGTTCTAATTCTTCAATAGCCCTATTTAAATCAATCTCAACAATTGAACTATTCTTCACTATCAGCATCCTCCTTTTTCCCCCGGCCCATAGCCGGTGGCAGGGTTCCAACTAATTCAGACATTCGATTGGCTAACATCTCAACTTCTTTCCTTAACATAAAGATACAGTCGATTCTTTCCCCGTATCCATCGACTATATCCTCAGCCAGAGTGGCACAATCAGGTGCTCCACAGGCTGCACAGTCAAGCCCTGGCAACTCATCCTTTTCAGCTTCTAAAGCCTGCCATCTGGCCAGAGCAGTCTCAAAGCTACCGGCCTTAT
>CAYONR010000217.1:0-2836 GCA_964405365.1 uncultured Halanaerobiaceae bacterium | reverse complement strand
TTAGAATTTTTTTTCGGGTTAGAATTCTTTTTATATATCATCATTTAGTCTAGTTTGGCCAGGGTTTAATGGTAGACTTATTCTAATTATGATATAATGATAATCAAAATAAGTAAATACATGAGATTTGCAAATCATAAAAGAGGTGGTTTCTTTGCTAAATAAAATTTTACCAGCTATTTTCATAATAACGGCTTTAATATTGGCTGCCGGGTCACCAGTTTCAGCAAATGGAGTGCAGCCCAGAGAAGACTGGGTTGATCGTCTCGAACCTATTACCAGTGAGTTTGAGCTTGAAGAGAACAATCAGGTGCTAAACCTGCCGATTCAGGAGATAGATGGTGAGAATTATATTTCTATTGAGATGATGGCTTACCTATTTGACTGGGCTGTTGGGGCTGGTGATGATCAGGGCATCATAACTATTGAAACTGCTGATGGCGATAGAACAGCAAGTTTTGAGCTGGAGGCTGAAGAATTTAATAGCCGCCAATTAGCAAGACCACCTATAGAAGATGAAGGCGCTATCTTTATTGGACCGGCACTGACAAGATATTTATCAGCAAATTTAGAAGATCAGAACTTGAACTTTATAGCCTGGCTGGAATTAGTTGACCAGCACCAGCAGGCTGATGGCATGCTTGCCTATAATATTAAACTCTGGAATATAGCAGAGAGGCCACAGGTCTTAAATTTCATGAGCGGCCAGACTCTTGAGCTATATCTGCTCAAAAATAGCAGTGTAGAATGGAAATTATCAGACGGCATGGCCTATTCCATGGCCTTAAGGGATATTGAGCTAGAGCCTGACGAAATTAAAGTCTGGGATGAGAGTACGGAACTACCTGCTGACATATCAGGAGAGTACATTTTAACTGGAGAGATAACTTCTCATCCGTCATTGCCTTTAAATCAGGTAGAGCTAAAAATCAAGTAATAAAGGAGTGATTTAGAATGGAGCTAAAAAACTGTAAAGAATGTGGCAAATTGTTTTCACCTAGTGCAGGAGAGGATCACTGTCATGTCTGCCGTGATGATGAAGAAATAGATTATCAAAAGGTAAAGGATTATCTCTGGGATAATCCAGGAGCAAGTATAGATGAGGTTCATGAAGAGACTGGAGTCGAAAAAGAGACGATTATCCAGTTTGTCAAAGAGGGCCGCTTAATATCAGATGGCATTGATGCCACCTTCTTTGTCCAGTGCGAACGCTGTGGTAAAGAGATAGAAAAGGGCAGATATTGCAGTACCTGCAAGAATGAGCTAGTCGATGGCCTGACCAAAGGTATAGCCAAAAAGAATAAAGAACAGAAAAAATCCCACAAGAGCGACCAGAAAATGTATACCTCAGACCGGACTCGAAGACGCAAAGAAGATTAAAACATTGATATTAGGCCCTATAACAGAGAATAAACCATATAATCTTTGCTAACAGCAGTTAAGAGCGGTATATACCCGCTGGCTGCTGTTAATTTTTTTGCCAGAAGTTCGATATAAAGATTGAAGGAAAAAATACAGGAGATAAATTGAATTTTTAAGATAGATAGAATGAGTAAGAGAAAGGGTGATACCTGATGAGAATTAATAATATTCAGGGGAAGAACGTACAGAAATTATATCAGAATCAGCAGAATCTCCTTAACAAGGAGAATAAGGAAGCCAGGTCTGGCGAAGGCGATCAGATGAATATCTCATCTAAAGGCCTGCAGATTAAAAAGCTGGCCGACCAGCTTGAAGCCGAGCCAGAAGTCAGGGCCGAGAAGATTGCTAGCTTGAAGCAAGAGATAGCCAGCGGTAATTACCATATCGATAGCGAGAAACTGGCAGATAGCTTACTTGATGAAATAGCACTAACTAGAGGTGAACTTTAAATAATGGTAGAAAAAATTAAAATGCCGGCAGAAAAACTTTATGAGATTTTAGAAGAAGAATATCAGGTCTATCAAGAGCTGCAGAAATTAGGAAATAAGAAACAGGAAGCTCTAATAGAGAATGAGCTAGAAGAGCTTGCCGAGATAGTTGAGGCCGAGACTGAATTAATGGATAATGTTGATAATTTAGAAGAAGCCAGACTGCAGCTTCTTGAAGCCTTCGCCGGCAAGATAGGCGAGTCAGCAGATGAGCTGAGCTTTAGCCAGCTACTGCCAGAGCTACCAGCATCCAGGCAGGATGAATTCTCCGAGCTGAGAGAAAACCTCCTGGAACTAATAGAAGAGCTCAACGCCTTGAATGAAAGCAACAGGCAGCTTCTCATGGAAGCCTTAAAATTCAATGAGTTTTCCATGAAGGCAGTAATCGGTAGCGAGAACCAGCAGACCTATAAAAACCCTGGTAAATCAGGCAAGAACAACAAATCCAACAGAATAATTAATCGCCAGGCCTAGCAACGCCAGGCCTTGCAACTTTAACATATATAAGGAAGTGACAGCATGAATTCTTTTAGCAGCATAAATACAGCTCTCTCAGCCCTCCAGGCCCAGCAGAGAGCTTTAGATACGACAGGACATAATATAGCCAACGCCAATACTGAGGGCTACTCGAGACAGCGGGCAGAGCTTTCAACTGCCAGGCCCTATACCAGTCCAGGCATGAATATGCCGACAACAGCAGGCCAGGTTGGCCAGGGTGTTCAGGTAGATAATATCAACCGGCTCCGTGACGATTTTATCGATGGCCAGATTCGCCGGGAGAGCCAGGCCGGTGGCTACTGGGATAAGATGAGCGAAGGCCTTAACCGGCTGGAACTCATCTATAATGAACCATCAGATAATAACCTGAGCGCAACATTAAATCAGTTCTGGGGTTCCCTGCAGGAGCTAAGCAATGACCCTCAGGA
>CAYONR010000216.1:0-2843 GCA_964405365.1 uncultured Halanaerobiaceae bacterium | reverse complement strand
GTATAATAATAAAAAGAAAATAACAGCATGAGGTGATATCTATGAAAATGGATGATTTTACAAGGAGGGCTCAGGAGTTATTAGCATCTGCTCAGCAAATAGCTACAGATAATAATAACCAGGAAATTTATCCTCCCCATTTATTAAAAGCTATGTTGGAAGAAGATCAGGGAATAGCTCAGCCAATCTTAGAGCAATTAGGTTTGAATTTAGATCAATTAAATAAAGATTGCCAGAAACTAATAACCCAACTTCCAGAAGTTTATAGCTCTGATAGTAATCAGGTATATATGTCCAGGGATTTGAATAATATTTTACAACAATCCCGTCAGGAAGCCAAAAAATTAAATGATGATTATATTTCAACAGAGCATATCTTAATTGCTCTTGTTAGCTCTGACAATAAAACAGCAAAATTATTTACAGATAAAGAGATAGATAAAAACAAAATAATAAATATAATTGAAGAATTAAGACAGGGAGCTAAAGTTGATAGCCCTGATTCTGAAGATCAGTTTCAGGCTTTAGAGAGGTATACAATTGATCTTACTGATATGGCAAGAGAAGGGAAACTGGATCCTGTTATCGGTAGAGATGAAAGAATTCGCAGAATTATGCAGGTTTTGTCAAGACGTCGGAAAAACAACCCTGTTCTAATTGGTGAGCCAGGTGTCGGTAAAACTGCAGTAGTTGAAGGCCTGGCCCAGAGAATAGTCACCGGCGATATTCCAGGGGTATTAAAGAATAAAAAAGTAATAGAGCTTGATATGGGTTCATTATTAGCCGGCGCTAAATATCGAGGAGAATTTGAAGATAGATTAAAATCTGTCTTAAAAAAGATTAAAGAAGCAGAAGGAAAATATATAGTATTTATAGATGAGATGCATACAATAGTTGGGGCTGGTGCCAGTGAAGGCGCCATGGATGCCTCGAATTTATTAAAACCAGCTTTAGCCCGAGGAGAATTACACTGCATAGGAGCTACAACTTTAGATGAATTCAAGAGGTATATAGAAAAGGATGCTGCCTTAGAAAGAAGGTTTCAGCCTGTTCAGATAAAAGAACCAGGTTTAGAAGATACTTTATCAATTCTAAGAGGTTTAAAAGAAAAATATGAGATTCACCATGGTGTTAGAATCCAGGATAAGGCTCTAGAAGCTGCAGCCAAATTATCCGAGCGCTATTTGACTGAACGCTATCAGCCAGACAAATCAATTGATTTAATAGATGAAGCAGCGGCAAAAGTTAAAATTGATATAGATTCAATGCCACTGGAAATAGATGAATTAAATCGTCGTTTAAGAAGACTGGAAACAGAAAGAGAAGTATTAAAGAATGAAGAAGAGGAAGGTTCTGAAGAGAAATTAAAGGAGCTCACAGAAAAAATAAATGAATTAAAAGAAAAAAGAGATCCATTAATGGCTCGCTGGAACCAGGAGAAAGATTTAATCAAACGGCAAAGAGAATTAAAAGAAGAGATTGAAAAGGTTAAAATTGTGGCAGAGAATGCTGAAAGAGAAGCAAATTATGAGGAAGCAGCTAGATTAAAATATGGTAAACTCTCAGATTTAGAAAAAGAACTGAATCGAATTAGAGAAAATGTTGAAAGAGATTCAGGTGATCAGGATATTTTAAGAGAAGAAGTAACAGAAGAAGATATCGCTGGTATCGTAGCATCCTGGACAGATATACCTGTGCAACAACTGCTATCTTCAGAGAAAGAAAAGCTATTAAAGCTTGAAGAAGAACTCTCTAAAAGAGTTGTAGGTCAGGATGAAGCCATAAAAGCGGTCAGTAATGCCATTAGACGCTCTAGAACAGGTCTTCAGAGTGAAGAAAGACCTTTAGGTTCTTTTCTTTTCATGGGGCCTACTGGTGTCGGTAAAACAGAGCTTGCTAAAACCCTGGCAGCCCATCTCTTCGATAGAGAGAAGAATTTGATCAGGTTGGATATGTCTGAATATATGGAAAGGCATGCAGTCGCTAAAATGATTGGCTCTCCTCCTGGCTATGTAGGGTATGATGAAGGTGGTCAATTAACTGAAAAGGTTAGACGGCAACCGTATTCAGTTATTCTATTAGATGAAATTGAAAAAGCTCATTCAGATGTCTTTAATATCTTACTTCAGATTTTAGATGATGGTATTCTTACTGATAGCCATGGAAAAGAAGTTGATTTCAGGAATACAGTTATAATTATGACTTCAAATATTGGTTCAGAGTATATTCAGGATTTAGATGATCATGAAAAAATCAAAGAAAAAGTAAATCAATCATTAAAGCAGACTTTCAGACCTGAATTTATAAATAGAATAGATGGCAAAATAATATTCCATAGTTTAGATAAGAGTCATATCAGACAGATTGTTGAAATTAAAGTTCAAGAATTGGCGGAAAAAGTTATAGAACAGGAATTTGATTTAACTGTAACAGAAATTGCTAAAGATCAGATTGCTGTCTTAGGTTATGATCCTGCCTATGGTGCCAGGCCATTAGAAAGGGTAATCCAGAATCAGGTGAAAGATAAGCTTGCATTATTTATTCTGGAAGAAGAGCCTGAACAGAGTTCAATTATTGAAATTGATTATTCAGAGGACATCGATGATTTTGTAATAAGGCTTAGTTAATTTAATATAATTGTTTCTTAGGAGGAGTATAAATGATAGATTACCCAGCTCCAAAATTAATTATAAGTAAATGTCTTGGCTTTGCATACTGTTATTATTCAGGCCAGAGATTCGATATTAAATTCTTAAAGAAATTAGGGGATTTTGTTGAGTATCATCCAATCTGTCCAGAAGTTGAAATAGGTCTGCCTGTTCCCAGGCAGACCCTTCGTTTAG
>CAYONR010000215.1:0-2846 GCA_964405365.1 uncultured Halanaerobiaceae bacterium | reverse complement strand
ATTGTTTCTTTCTAGGCCAGTTACCCCGAAGATTACAGCGATGTAAAGGCTTTCGGGACCAGCCAACTGAAGCTTGATTTAATCGGCCACTTTCATCACAGAGTAAAACTTCATCGCTGATTTCTCTCTCAATATACATAAAATAATTTCCCCCTTAATGATAAAACCCTGACTCTAGCTGAGCCAGGGTACTATAAATTTAAATCATCCCTAATAATCGAGGAATTATTAGAGTTATTGATTCTACATAGGTTATTAAAAATAATATAATGATTGAAGCCAAAATATATGGCCAGATGGCCTTTGAGATATCTTCAATTGATAAGTCTGTAATCCCAGTCAATACATAAAGGGCAGCTCCAACAGGTGGAGTCTTTAAGGCAATATTCAATGAAAAGACCATAATAACACCAAACTGAATCGGATGAATTCCCATTTCCATGGCAACTGGATGAAGTACAGGTCCTAAGATAATCAGTGCTGCAGCAATATCCATAAACATACCAATAAATAACATTAAAATATTAATCATCAGTAAAATAATGATTGGGTTTTCACTAACAGATAGAAATAATTCAGCAATCTGCTCAGGTATTCTTTGATTTGCAAGAATCCAGCCCATAATATTTGCTGAAGCTATAATGATAAAGACAACACCAGTTGTACGAGCGGTAGATTCTAAGAGTTCTGGAATTGCTGAAAGATTCAAAGTTCCATAAAGGAAAAAACCAATCAGAAATGCATATAAAACTGCAACTGCTGCGGCTTCAGTAGGAGTAAATATTCCTCCTAAAATTCCACCAAGAATTATAACAGGCATCAAAATAGCAGGAATAGCTTTAATAAATGCCTGCCACATTTCTTTGAAGGTAGCTCTCTGATCAGCTACTGGATAATTTCTTTTCTTACAGATTATAGAGTTAATTATTAACATAAATATTCCCAATAATATTCCAGGCAGAATTCCTGCCGCAAATAAACCCGCGATTGAAACGCCCATTAAAGCACCATAAATAACCATCATATTACTTGGAGGAATAGTTGGTCCAATAATTGAAGAACCTCCAGTTACAGCTGCAGCAAAGTCCTCATCATATCCATCTTCAACCATTGCAGGTATTAACATAGAGCCTATGGCGGCAGCATCAGAAACAGCTGCTCCTGTCATCCCTGCAAAAAAGATACTGGCAAGAACATTTGCATGGGCCAGACCACCAGTAAGGTGGGCAACCAGCACATTTGCAAAAGCAACTAATTTATGAGTAATTTTAGAAGCGTTCATTATATGGCCTGCAAAAATAAAGAACGGCATGGCCATTAAAGTAAAAGAATCAAGTCCAGCAAAAAACCTTTGAGGTATCATACTAAATAATGCAGGAACATCCATCTGATAAAATACAACTACAGAAATTATACCCATAGAAAAACCAATAGGGATGCCTGCTAATAATAAAACAAAAAAACCAATTCCTAATAAAGGAACAATATCCAATTTAATCACCCCGTCTTATTGTAGATCACTTGCTTCATCTAAAGCCTGATCAACTTCTGTTTCTCCATATATATCTTTTTTATCAGCTTCAGGATCTAAGGCCGCAATCATATGCAAAATTTGTTGAATTAACGCCAGGCCAGCAGCAACTGGAACACTCATTAAAGGCCAGAACATTGTAATACCCAGGGATAAAGATCTCTGACCAAGACCAGAAACAGCCATATCTATTCCTTTTCTAGTTAATTCAAAAAAGAAAAAAACGATCAATAATCCGGTAATAAAATTAAAAATTTTTGCAAATTTAGCCGGGAATTTTCTAACTAGAATTTCTAACCCAACATGTTCTTGATCTTTAATGCAGGGACTTACTGCTAGAAGGGCTGCCCAAATCATAGCGTATCTTGCCAGGGCTTCAGTCCAACCTAATGGATTGCCAACTACATATCTAAAAAAAACACCTGTTAATACAGTTAATGTCATAATTCCAGTTAATAATATTACAATTTTAATAGTTATCCATGCTAAAAATTCTGATAATTTTTCAGCAAATTTAAAAGCTGTCATATTTATCACCACTTATATTAATAATATTTAGGGACGCTATTGCTAGCGTCCCGTTATTATTGTTTGACTTTAAATTAGCTAGTATTTTACTGCAAGCCCATTTCCTCTTCTATTTCCTGAATAGCATCTAAATACTTTTCAGCTAATTCCAGACCTTCATCGCCAAATTCGTCTTCAATTACTTCCATAGCTGCAGGTTCAACAATATCTCTAAACTGCTGAATTTCTTCATCAGTCGGTGCATAAACTTCCATTTGCTCCTGGATATAAGGTAGTCCCTGATCTTCAGAGGCTTCAATTAGCTGATTTACCCCACGACCGGCTGCATTAGCAGCTCTGGCAGCTTCTCTAATTGAACTTCTCTCATGATCACTTAATCCTTCCATCCACTGATCATTGATTACCCAGACATATGGAGTATACATATGATTTGTTAATGTCATATATTCCTGAACTTCATATAAAAGCTCCATTGAGATTAAAGGTATAGGATTCATTTGACCATCTACAACTCCAGTTTGGAGAGAGGTATAAAGTTCTTCCCATGCAATTTCGGTTGCAGATCCACCTAAAGCTTCTATGAATTCTCTATGCAGTTGAATCGGCATAGTTCTAAAACTGATTCCATCCATATCGTCAGGAGTTTGGATTTCTCCAGCATTATTAGTTAGCTGAAAGAATCCACCTGATTCACCAAATGCTAGAACCTCAAACCCGTCAGTATTAGCTTCTATTTCTGATGCTAAATGATCCCCAAATTCTCCATCGTAAACTTTGTGAGCTACAC
>CAYONR010000214.1:1202-2857 GCA_964405365.1 uncultured Halanaerobiaceae bacterium | reverse complement strand
TTTATAAAATACCATACTGATATTTTTTTGTCAAGGCAGATTAGTCAATAAAAGCCAAAAAAACTTTATTAGCAAATAACTTACCCTGATCTGTTAGCTTAATGAATCTTTTAGAGTCTTTTAGCAAACCCACATCTTCTAATTTATTTATTTTATCATTATAAAAAAAACCAATTGAATGTCCAAATAGTTCATTAAATTCTCTTTTTGACACACCATGATCCATTCTTAATCCTAAAAACATAAATTCACTTCTTAAATCTTTAATACTTAGTTTAATAATTTCCTGATCTGGTTCCTGCTTATTAGCGATTAAATCAATATATAATTCTAAATCCTTTAGATTCTCGGCTCTATTAAGTTCAATAAAGCTATGAGCCCCAGGTCCAAGGCCTAGATAAGGATTAAAACTCCAGTAAACACTATTATGAGCTGACCGATAACCTGGTAAAGAATAACTGGAAATTTCATAATGATTATAACCGGCAGATTTTAATATTTTATCAGTCTTTTTATAATTTATCGCATCTACCTCTTCAGATATTTCAACTAACTCACCATTATTAACAGAATCATATAATTCTGTTCCCTCTTCTAATTGCAAATTATAAATAGAAAAATGTTTCGGTTTATATTTTACCAATTCTTTAAGACTAGCAAGATAATCAGAAACACTCTGCCCTGGCAGACTGGAAATTACATCTATACTAAAATTCACTTCCATCTCTTTTAGATAGCCAATAACCTCTCTGGCCCTGCTGCTATCATGACGCCTGCCTAACAGTTTTAGCTCATCATCATTTAAAGACTGAACCCCTAGACTAAATCTATTAATTCCAGCTTCTCGATATTCAAGCAATTTATTCTTTGAATCTATATCTCCTGGATTAATTTCAATTGTAATCTCTGAATCAGATTTTATTCCATAGCATGATTTAACTTTTTCTATTATCAAACTAAAATCAGCTGGAGAAAATAAAGAGGGGGTGCCTCCTCCAAAATAAATAGTTGAAGGCTCTGGATATAAATTGCTAAACCTCTCCCCTAATAACTCCAGCTCAATAATTAATGCTTTAATATATTCTTCTTTCAAATCAGACTTCCCAGTCAATGAATAAAAATCACAGTAAGAACATTTTGATTTGCAGAATGGAAAGTGAAAATAGAGAGAAAGTCTTCTCTTTCTAAACTTCTTTAAAAGCTCATTTTTTGAATTAGTCATCATCATTCCTCTCAAGAACTGCCATAAATGCATCCTGAGGTATATCAACACTGCCAACCTGCTTCATCCGTTTCTTTCCTTCTTTCTGCTTTTCAAGTAATTTCCTCTTTCTACTAACGTCACCACCATAACACTTCTGGAGAACATCTTTCCTCTGAGCAGGTATATTAACTCTAGCCACTACATCATTACCAATAGCAGCTTGAATAGGAACTTTAAACATATGACGAGGAATTATTTCTTTTAATTTCCTGGCCAGGCTTTCCCCTAGACTTCTAGCGCTATCACGATGAACTATAGTAGATAAAGCATCAACCGGCTCCTTATTAACTAATATATCTAGTTTTACTAAATCAGATTCTCTATAACCAATCTGTTCATAATCAAGAGTCGCATAGCCTCTAGTGCTCGACTTAAGTTGGTTGAAGAAATC
>CAYONR010000214.1:0-1102 GCA_964405365.1 uncultured Halanaerobiaceae bacterium | reverse complement strand
TTTTGAATTTTATATATAACACTTGGAGCAGTAATAACAAGATCTAAATCATACTCTCTTTCAAGCCTTTCCTGGACAATCTCCATATGGAGCAGTCCTAAAAAACCACATCTAAATCCGAAGCCTAATGCTTCAGAAGTTTCTGATTCAAAGCTCAAAGCAGCATCGTTTAACTGTAATTTCTCCAGAGCTTCCTGAAGAATTTTATAATCATTATTATCCGTTGGATACATTCCACTAAATACCATTGGCTGGACTTTTTTATAACCTGGAAGAGGTTTCTGAGCAGGATTATTAAAATTAGTAATAGTATCTCCAACCCGGCAATTTCTAACATCTTTTATACCGGCCATTAAATAGCCAACTTCTCCTGCAGCAAGCTCATCAACTTCTTTAAAACCAGGATTAAAAATCCCAACTTCATCCACCTCATATTTTTTCTCACTGGCCATTAGATAAATCATATCACCTTTTTTAATTTTACCAGATACAACCCTTATATGAGGAACAACTCCCTGATATGAATTATAAATAGAATCAAAGACTAAAGCCTTTAATGGCTTGTCGACATTAGCCTCAGGGGCTGGAATCCTCTCTATTATAGCATCCAATACTTCCGTTATTCCAATTCCTTCTTTTGCAGAGGTCAATAGAACTTCATCAGGATCTATTCCTAAACCCATAAGTTCTTCTTTTACCCTGTCAGGATCAGCAGCTGGTAGATCTATCTTATTTATTACCGGAATAATCTCTAAATCATGCTCCATTGCCAGATAAATATTGGCCATCGTCTGAGCTTCAATACCCTGGGCTGCATCAATAATTAAAAGTGCACCTTCACAGGCTGCTAAGCTTCTTGAAACTTCATAGGCAAAATCAACATGACCTGGAGTATCTATTAGATTCAGCTTATAATCTTTATACTTAATGGAAACAGCCTGAGCCTTTATTGTAATACCTCTCTCCCTCTCTAAATCCATATTATCAAGAACCTGTTCCTGCATATCTCTATCAGTAATTGTTCCAGTCTTCTCTAAAATTCGATCGGCTAAAGTAGATTTTCCATGATCAATATGTGCAATTATACAAAAGTTTCGTATAT
>CAYONR010000213.1:0-2879 GCA_964405365.1 uncultured Halanaerobiaceae bacterium | reverse complement strand
CCATCAACTGCTGGGCTACTACCCCGCTGATTACCGAGGCCAGCTGAATCCTTATTTGATCCTGCTGTCCAGGCGGGAAAACATCAATAATTCTATCTATTGTCGCCGGCGCACTATTGGTATGGAGTGTAGCCAGTACCAGGTGACCGGTCTCAGCTGCCTCCAGGGCTATCTGGATAGTCTCTAAATCTCGCATCTCACCAACAAGGATTACATCTGGATCCTGCCGGAGACATGATCTTAGTCCTCTTGAGAATGATGACGTATCATTGCCAACTTCTCGCTGATGGACCAGACTCTGATTATGCCTGTGTAAGTATTCAATCGGATCTTCTAAAGTTATTACATGGGCATTTCTAGTATGATTTATCTCATTTATAATTGCCGCCTGGGTTGTCGATTTACCACTACCTGTCGGCCCGGTTGAAAGCACAAGCCCCATCCGCTGGGATGCCAGTTTCTTCAGAACTTTTGGCAGGTTCATGCTATCTATCGTCGGTATCTCCGACGGAATAATTCTCAGAGCAATTCCAGTACTTCCCCGCTGGTGGAAAGCATTTACCCGGAACCTTGAAACTCCAGGCACACTGTAGGAAAAGTCAACCTCACCATGTTCTTCAAATTCTTCAAATTGCCGTTCATTCATCATACTCTTTGCAATATTAAATACTTCTTCAGGTTTAAGTTTCTCAGTATAATCCTCATGTGGCTCAAGCCTGCCGTCAACCCTTACATACGGCCTGTTCATAACTGTTAAATGCAGGTCAGAGATATACTCTGATTTAGCCACATTTCCTAAGAGTTTATCATACTCCTGTACATAATCCATTGCATCCCCTCCATTACTCAACTATAAACTAACTCATCCTAAAAAATTATCCGTTTCAATTCGGCAATATCTGTCTCGCCCTGTTTTATCTTTTCAATTCCATCTTCCTTTAGAGATCTCATGCCTTTATTTCTTGCTAATCCCTGCATTTTCTCTTCTGTAGCGCTATCAGCAATCAATTCTTTCATCTCATTATCTACCATGAATATCTCCTGCAGGGCCAACCTGCCACTATAGCCAGTCTGACCGCATTTCTGACAGCCGACTGCATAATAGGCAGTATCAAAATCTACATCGCCAAGATATTTCCTATCCAGTTTTTCTATATCTCTCTCTTCCTTACAGCTACTACAGAGCCTTCGGACCAGTCTCTGAGCTACAACTCCATTCACCGACGAAGCCACAAGATATGGAGGCAATCCCATATCTACAAGTCTCGTTACCGAACTAACCGCGTCATTGGTATGGAGTGTACTAAATACCAGGTGACCTGTCAGAGCAGCTCTAACCCCGATTTCAGCAGTCTCTTCATCACGCATCTCACCGATCATGATTACATCTGGATCCTGCCGTAAGATAGATCTTAATGTCTTGGCAAAGGTCAAACCTGTCTTAGGTTTAGCCTGAACCTGATAAACACCTTCAATGCTATACTCTACCGGATCCTCAATCGTTACAATATTTATCTTCGGACTATTTATCCTATTCAACCCGGCAAATAATGTTGTCGACTTACCACTACCAGTCGGCCCGGTCAAAAGCATGATCCCATGAGGCTTATTTATTAAGTACTCAAACTTCTCGATATTATCCTTAGAAAAACCTAATTTATCTATATTTAAAAGATTGGTATCCTGGGCCAGCAATCTGATTACAACCTTCTCGCCATGAACTGTCGGCAAAGTTGATACCCGCATATCCAGCTGCTTACCGCTTATCAGCATCCGAATCTTACCATCCTGAGGCACCCTGTGTTCAGTAATATCCAGGTCAGCAATTATCTTAAACCTGGAGACCAGCGCCCTGTGAGAAGATTTTGGAGCTGTCAATTCCTTTCGCAGTACACCATCAATCCTGTATCTAACTCGGATAAATTTATCCTCAGGTTCAATATGAATATCACTGGCTCCTCGCTGGTAAGCTCTACTGATAATCGAATTGGCCAGTTTGATTATCGGCGCCTCTTCAACCATCTCCAGCAGTTCTTCCTCGCCATAACTATCATCCTGCTCGCTATAATCTTCAAACTCATCAAGAAAATCACTAATATCCAGGCTATCATCAGCATATATCCAGTTAATGGCTTCTTTTATCTTACTTGCCGCTGCAATTACCGGCCGTACAACCAGACCAGATACCCGCTCAATATCATCTATCGCCACAATATCAGTCGGATCAGACATCGCCACCTTGATAATTTCTTCATCAACCTTCTCAATCGCAACTGACAGGTGCCGCCTGGCAATACTCTCTGGTATATATTCTGCCAGCTCAGTATCAAAAAAATAATGGTCCAGGTTTGCACTCGGTATTCCTTTCTGGAACTCGAGCACCTCAACCAGGTCTTCTTCCTCTAAATATCCTTCATCAACCAAAATCTCACCTAGTTTTTTATCCCGTTCCTCCTGTAACTCAATTGCCGTTTCAAGTTGTTCCTCTGTTATATATTCATTTTCAAGTAATATTTCACCAAGCTTTTTAATACTTCTCAAAGCTTAAACCACACCTCCACAAAATCTTTATTATCTCTTTTCAATCACAAATACCTCAGGCGGATTCTCCTCCTGATTGATAAACCTGTAATGGCCAACTAAAAATGCCTTATATTCTAGTTTCTCGGCCCAGGCCTCAATCTCCTGCCTCTCTTTTAAACCTTCTTCATGTCCTGGATAGGCCGTAACGACTAAATATCCGCCATTTCTGAGCAGTTCCAGAGAATCCTTTAACGCCGGCAGCGTATTTGCAGCCTTAGTTACAACTGATTTATCGCCCCCTGGCAGATACCCCAGGTTAAAGACAATAGCTTTAGGCCTTCTATCTTCAGACCTGG
>CAYONR010000212.1:0-2892 GCA_964405365.1 uncultured Halanaerobiaceae bacterium | reverse complement strand
GGGTTGATGGCAAGGTCAGATGCAACACCTAAGTGATAGGTTTGCTCGCCTTCAAATTCAACGCCTTCCTGCTGGAGGTTAGGAACACCACCAATGAAAGCGTTCGGGGGCTCCGGCCAGTCATCGGTAGGATCGAAGAACACATCGTATGTTCCTGCAAGATCCCACTCGCCGTTGTCACCGAGTTGTACCAGACGCATGTCCTTGATCTGAGTGATTCCGGCCTGGCCGCCGGCTGCAACCCGTACACTTGGGTCGAATGCAGGAGTGCGGTCGAATTCTACAGTGTAGAATGTGCTTCCAAGATTATTCAGTTCAAGACCGTCTTCTTCTTGCTGATCATCAATGACGCTGAACGGCTCAAGCTCTACACCCGGATCATCTGCAACACTCACGGTTACGTAAGCAGCATTACCAAGGGTAGATGGCATTCGCATCATTACCGGTCTCCAGGAGCCTTCAATGCCTGCCGGCCAGATATAACCGCCAAGAACAACATCTCCTGGTATAGATTCCTGAACTCTTCTGGTTACCGGACCAACAACATAGCTGTCACGTGAGCCAAGTTGAACCGCACCAGTTACAGCATTATTTCTCTGTACCAATCCTGTATCAACTGTTGGAGAAACATTATGCACGATCAGCTCATGCTCCGGAATTTCCATATTTCCGTTACGCAGCGTCAGAATACCTTCGGTGTTCATGTTAGCATCATTTGCTACTTCGACGCCAACGCCATCGAGTTCTATGCTTGGGAAGTAGGCATCCGGATTCACGCGGGATTCTACAACCTGCTTGTCGCCTTCTTCTTTGACGAACCAGAGCTTACCACGGAGTCCGCGATCCATATCATCATAATTTTCGTAGTCGATGACATCGCCTGAACCCTGGAAGTTGTAGTCACCCATCAATGCAAGGTCAGATCCTCCGAGGATGAATTGGTTTCGCTCATCCAGCTCATCGGAGTAGTCTTCATAAACGGTGAATGTTCCACCTACGGTAATAAATGCATCGTCAAATTGAGCTGTTGCTATGGTGTCACCGTCAGCCTGGGTATAATCACCGTATACATTCAGAGTAACGTCATCGCCATAGAAGTTACCTGCAACTTTGCTGAGGTCTTCTTCAACATCAACCTGTACAGGCGAACCTACAGTGAAGTCACCGGTTTCATCGGTCAATGCTCCTTCTACGAGAATGTAGCCCTTTTCACCAACTGTGAAATCGCCACTTGCTTTGGTGAAGTTGCCGGCAACATTCACATAGAACATGTCATCAAGGTAATCGAGATCGAAAGTATTGCCATCGCCGATCTCGAATTCACGTACTTCTTCATCGAATTCATCGAAGCCGAGATCAAGTGAGGCGTCTCCGCCTACTAACAGATGGAAGTTATAGTCGGTAGCATCAAACCAACCATTGTTGTAGGTCAGATCACCTTCAATGTCGAGTACGGAGTTTTCATCCTGATACTCAGAGTCACCATAATTGGCATAGAAATCTCCGCCAACTTCCATAGTAAGCTCATGAGTCATCAAAAGACCATTTTGCTCGAAAAGCTCAACGGCATGCTCGTTTGTATGATGCTGATAATCACCTTCTATAGCAAGAAGTTGTACATCTTCCCGTACATGAACAGTTTCCGTGTCTTCGATTTCGAAACTTAACATGTTCAATGTAGCTGTTGCATCATCCCAGTTGTCAAGGCCATAATCAAAATCAAATGATTCCCACTCATCATCTTCCGCTTCATCTTCGTCAGCAAAATAATTGTTGACGTAGACATTTGGAAGATTTACATAAGTACGTTCCTCATCTTCATCGAGATCAGCCTGGAAGCCATTAGAAGTTGCACTAAGACCGGTGATACCATTGAATTCCAGTCTGGCATCATCACCGAAGGCTAAGTAGCCATCGAAACGGCTATCAGAAGCAAGATCAGTGGTACCAATTATTGCTGATGGAATGGAGTTATTATTCACCTCCATATCACCGCGTACATCGAGAGTGTAATCCTCGATATCGAGCGTACCGGTCCAGAGATTCAGATTAAGTACTTCACGATCTCCGCCAAAGGTAATGGTTCCAACTTCATCGCCTTCATTCAGCGGACGGACATAAACATTATCGAGGCGCAGATCTTCAGGCCATTCAACATTAGTATTTACGTCAATAGTGTTGACATAAGTCAGCGTGTTGGTAGTACCCTGGTAGTTGATTGCTCCCTGATCGTCAACAACATCACCGTTGCCCAGTACGAAGTCAACCTCATTTACAGGGTCACCATCCTGATCAAGCGGCCCGAGATTCAGATCGAACTGGTTGAGGTTCAGGTTACCACTGAGAAGCTGAAAGCTCTTATCAATAGTGGTTGTTGCGCCGAAGACAAGGTCAACGCCTTCTGCCATTTCAATAACCACGTGAGTTGCTCCTCGGTCCAGCTCAATGCCGGTAGTGAAGGTCTGATCACCGAGATATTCGATTTGCAGCGGCTGAGCGCCTTCAGCAAACGGATAGGTGCGGAGTCTGTGACCATCTTCCCGAACGAATGTGGTTTGACCAGGATCAAGGTGGAGGATGTCATCTTCGGTTACGAAGAAGTTACCGCCTGCCTGATTCAACTCCATCCACTGTTCAACGAAAAGTTCGCCATCTGTATTAGTACGCAGAAGCCTTACGGTATCATCATTGCTGACAACCAGATACTCAAGATCTAAGTTAGAGTCATCCAGAACAATTTCCTGGGTATCGTCGCCATCGAGCTCGATGTTCCAGAGTTGACCGTCATCCAGATCGACATTAACCAGCAGATCTCCGCCAAGAAAGAGTTCATGGCGATCATGCTGTTCGATATCTTCACTATCGAATGTAAAGTCACCACCAACAGAGGTT
>CAYONR010000211.1:0-2953 GCA_964405365.1 uncultured Halanaerobiaceae bacterium | reverse complement strand
ATGGATAAACTGAAAGCATTCTTTAGTTTTAAAGATAATCAACGCTGGCTAATTGTTGTACTAATAATTTTTATTGTAACAGGAGTCGGTTCATCTTTATTGACTTATCAATATTTAGAGGTTTGGAGAGAAGAGCCTGAAGAGCTTGAAGATCCTGAGCCAGAACCGGCTATTGGATTTATTAATCTGGAACGGCTTAAAGCTGAAAGTGAGCTGGCCGCTGATTTTCAGAGAGAACTTGATGAGCGTGGCCAGGAATTAGAAGAACTTTATGAAGCTGCCGGTGATGGAAGTGCTAGAGAGACCTATGAGCAGGAACAGATCTATCAGCAGTATGAATTTAGCCAGAGTGAACTTGGCCGTCAGTTTACAGAACTAATGGAAGAAGCTATTGAAAAGCTGACAGATCGGTATGATCTCTGGCTGGTAGTTGAGGCTGACAGGGTAATTGCTGGTGGAGTCGATCTAACAGGTGAGGTTATTGAACATCTAGATGAAGATTTGTCTGAGGAGGCTGAAATTGATGAAGGCGAGCCAGTCGAACCAGGAGAATAAATCTTTATATAAAGCCAGAGAACTGGCAGAATTTGTTGATGGTATTTTAAAGGCTGATCCTGATCTTGAAATAACTGGTTACCGTGGTGTTAAATCAGTAAACTTTAATCAAATAACCTATGCTGAATCAGAAGAATATTTAGAAGTTGCCTTAAATAATCGTGCTGGATTGATTTTACTGAACGATAAATTATATCAAAATGAAATCCCGGCTATTATAGTTGAAAATCCAAAACTTGCATATGCCAGGCTGGTCCGCCATTTTCCAGATGATAGACATTATAAACCTGGAATTGCTGAGTCGGCTATTTTAGGGTCTGGCCTAAAGTATGGTGACGACATTTCTATTCATGATGGAGTATTAATCGGTGATGATGTGTTATTAGGAGATAGAGTTAGGATCGCTCCTGGAGTAATTATCGGAGATGATTGTGAAATTGGCAATGATGTTTTGCTTCATCCTGGAGTTAAGCTTATGGCTGATACTATTATTGGTGATAGAGTTGAGATTCAGGCAGGGGCAGTAATAGGGTCTGATGGTTATGGTTATGTTAGTGATGGTGAAAAACATTATAAGATGCCCCAGTTAGGGAGAGTTGTAATCAAGGACGATGTTGAAATTGGGGCATTAACTGCTATCGACCGGGCAGCAAATGAAGAGACAGTTATTGGCCAGGGAACTAAGATAGATAATTTGGTTCAGATTGGTCATAATGTGGAAGTCGGTAGTGATAATTTGATAGTTTCTCAAACAGGTATTGGTGGCAGCACAAAGCTTGGCTCCGGGGTAACACTGGCAGGCCAGGCTGGAATTGAAGATCATGTGGAAATAGCAGATCAAGTTACTGTCACCGGTAAAGCTAAAGTAAGTAAAGATATAAAGGAGCCTGGTTTTTATTCCGGGATTCCTGCTAGAGAACATAGAGAATATTTAAAAGAAGCAGCCGGGATTAGAAGAATTAATAAATTAAAGAAAGAAATCTCAGATATTAAAGGTGAATTAGAAGAAATCAAGAATTATTTAAAGGAGGAAGATTAAGAATGAATATTATAAGTAAGATTGCAATAGTATTTTTAATAGTTTTGGCGGTGCTTGCTTTCTTGCAGCCTGCAGATGCTGCAGATTCAGATTTAATTTTAACACCGACAGCAGGAATTATTGAGAATCAGGGAGCAGTTGGTGCAGAGCGGATAGGTTCTGATACCAGAATTTATGGCTTGTTTAAGCTGGAAAATTTTATTGAAATTGGTGGTCAGGTGATTGATAAACCGCAGGAGCCAGAGTTAGGCATTCTTTTAAAGACAAGATTGATTGCTGAAGGTGATGGCCGTCCCGATATCGCAGTTGGAATTAGAGGTCGTTCACTTTACGCAGTTGGAAGTCTTACTTTTCATGAGAATACAAGAGGTCATTTTGGTCTTTCCGATAGCTCAATGGGAGGCATCTTCTTTGGAATTGATCATGTAATTAATCCACACGATGTTCAGATAGTTGGTGAAGACGGAAATGGAATGAGGTTGCCCAGGACAAGGGTCATGGCAGAATATATTGATGAGGCTTTTAATTTTGGTGCCAGAATGAATATCACACCAGAACTTTCAGTTGAATTGAGTCTTCTAGATACCAGTAATGCCAAAGTAGGTGTTCATTTTAACTTTTAGATAAATAGGAGGTAACCTATGAGAATGAATAAAAAGCAGATAATTTTAGTGCTTGCTATATTTTTAATTATTTCTTTATTTAATGGACCTTCTATTGAAGCAAGCACTCAGATAAGAGCAGGGAGTTTAGATTATCAAGAAAATTGGATAGATCTAAGAGATGGGGTTACAATCTTCTGGCAGGAGTATGAGATTACTTCTGAAAGGGGAGAAATTGATCGCGAAGAATCTATAACCTATCTTTATGAAAATATTGAAGTGATTTTTGATAGAGGCTGGATTAATTCTGATGAATTAGTTATTTACTCAGAAAGAGATGAATTGGTTTTTACTGATAATGTTTTTTTAAATTATCAAAGAGAGACAGAGGATGGGGATGATGAGGATAATGAATCCCTGGAATTAACAACAAGCAGACTTGTATATGATACTGAGGCAGAAACTTTTGAGATGGAAGAAGATTTAGAAATAAAGCAGCCTAATAGAACTATAAAGGCTGGAGCAGGGACTTATAATGAGGTTGAAGAGATCTTTTATCTGCGTTCAGGGGTTGAAATTATTGAAGATGATGGCGATAGGATAAAAAGTGATACAGCTAGAATTGATTTAAGCGAAGGGGATGTATTTACAGCTGAAGGTAATGTTGAAATTGAGATCGATATGTAAATTAAATTTCTATGTCAGGGAGGTCTCTAATGGATTTTTTGAAGCCTAAAATAATAGATAGATATATTTT
>CAYONR010000210.1:0-2954 GCA_964405365.1 uncultured Halanaerobiaceae bacterium | reverse complement strand
ATTGACTCAGATCATAAATATCTCTGTAATGATTTTTAAATCTGGAATTAGACTGGAGATAATATTTCTGATGATAGTCTTCTGCTAAATAGAATTTCTCATACTCTTCTAATTCAGTAGTAACATCTCTGCCAGTCTCAGCTTCATATTCAGCCTTCAGATTTTCAAACTCTTCTTTCTGATCTTGATTATGATAGAATAAAATATTCATATACTGTCTCGATCTAGGTTGAGTACCAGGATTATGATTATCCCAGAAAATCTCAATTAATTCTCTATAACTAACCTGATCAGGATCAAATTCTACCTGAATAGCTTCTGTATGATCGCCAATATTACGGTAAGTTGGATTGTCGCTTATGCCACCGGCATAACCGACCCGGGTTCTAATTACTCCAGGAATAATCCCGAAGAATGCATCCGGGCCCCAGAATCAGCCAAGGGCAAAAGTAGCTTTTTCAGTTTCAATACCTGCAACCTCCTGATCAAGTTCAATCAAGTTTGCATTTTCATTAGTCTCCATATTAGACTGCAACTCTTCTTCAGAGAAAAGCACGACAAATTCATCATAACCTCTCTCTTCTAGTTCAGCAGCAGGAATAAACCTCAATGCAGCTGAATTAATACAATATCTCATACCAGTTGGTTCTGGCCCATCAGGAAAGACGTGGCCTAAATGGGAGTCAGCCTCTTTACTCCTCACCTCAGTTCGATTCATACCGAAACTACTATCCACCTTTTCAACAATATTTTCATCAACTAAAGCGCTAGTAAAACTTGGCCATCCTGAACCAGAATCATATTTATCCTTTGAGCTAAATAATGGTTCACCTGAAACTACGTCAACATAAATACCTGCTTCTTTATGATCATTATATTCATTATTAAATCTCGGTTCAGTACCATCCATCTGAGTCACATAATACTGCATTTCAGTTAAGTCATTTAATAAAGGATCGTCAACATCTGATAAGTCTAAATTGCCATCTGTATCTGCCTGACAGCTGTTTTCAGCATCAACACTACAACTTGAATTGCCCATAACTTCAAAATCTACATTATTCTTTTCAGAACTCATGTTACCTGTCAGCCCCCTTTCTCCAGCAAAAAATAACAAAGCAAAACCTAACAAAACTATTCCAACAATTATTAGGTTTCTCAATTTTTTAAGCCTCCTTCAAAAATACATCTTCTATTTTAAAATATTAACATCATTATATCATATTTTCTAGTAAATTAATAACAGTTATTATTAAGTTAGAATATTAATAAAATCAATCTGAAAACATAATATAATGCTACAGAGGCTACTCCTGCTGCAGGAGAAAGAATATAAAGAATTATAAAATCTCCTCTAAACTCTTCAGTTTTCCAAAAAACAATTAATTGATAAATAAAAATTAACCCGGTAAAGACAAGAGATAAAATTATTAAATAACTGGCCAGCTCAGCCGACACCATAATATCAATAAAGATATAACTAACAAATAAAACCAACGATTCAAAGACCCAGGGAAATGAATACAGGGCAAAACCACCTCTTCTAGCCGGTTCATATCTATAATAGGCAGCTAGAAAATCTTCTTCAGTAGATTTAACCCATTCCTCGCCATTATAAAGTTCTAGATAATGGGGAAACTGCAAGGGATTAACCTTTATCTTACTCCCAGGCACTTTTAAATAAAGCAGTATTAAAAATCTGCCAAACTCCCTGCTTAAAGACAGAATAAATAAAATAATAATTAAATAAAATAATTGCCCGACTAACTCAAACATACTTACTACCTCCTGGCCAGCTTACTTTCGAGCCTATTTAATCTATGATCTAAAGCATCTCTCTTTTCCTTCCAATCTGAGATATAATAACGCCTGGAAAAAAGAAATTTATTTGCTGTCTTGACTAATTTCAAGGCCGAGCTATAATCATTTACCTGATGCTCATAATACTTAGCCAGCTCAATCCAGGGAAAGAGCCCTCCTCGTTTCTCTCTAATCATCTGCTGCCAGATCTCAACTGCCTTCTCATAAAGATCAACCCGCTTATACTGCCAGGTCAATTTAGTCTCGATTCTAGTTAGTAATCTATCTGAGTCCTGTAATTTTCTTGCCCTTTCATATAAGCTAATACTCTTTTCTAACTGGTTATTCTTCTCAAATAAATACCCTAAATTATAAGCCTTATTGCCATCCCATTCAATAGAATCACTCAGATTAACTATCTCACCTAAATGTTTGGCAAGACTTATCATAGAGATAATATCATCTTTATTATGTTCAATAATCGGTCTCAATAAGCTAAAATCTTTCTCTTTTAAATACTGAAAATACTGCTCAGGAACCTGGCTCCCATCAATATCTTCTCCCCGCTCAAAATCTATTACCTGCCATTCTAAAGCCTTAAGGCTACAGGAAGGTAAATGGCGCCACAAACTCCTGGCTGGATGCAGAAGATCAATATGGTTATCCAGTTCAGGCGGTTCCAATCTATTCATGATAAATCTATCTTTTAATAGCGGTAAATCATAGCATTTTCCATTAAAGGTCACCAGATTACTCCGCTCTTCAATCCTTTTTTTAACTGCCTCAAGCTGATCAGGTTCTTCATCGTAATCCCGCATTATATACTGCTCTAAAACAACTTCGCTACCAGCAAAGTAAGCCATCCCGATCATAAAGGCCACTGTCCCGGCACCACCAGCAAGTCCTGTCGTTTCAGTATCTAAAAATAGCAGTTCTTCTTTTGCAAGCTCTTCTGGTAGATCAAATAAATAACCGCCTTCCTGAAATGGATAATCAGAAAATTCCTCCAGGCTATACCTGCCATGCCGATAAGATAAAGGATAACGCTTTTTCTCAAGATAAACAGTGGCAGGCTTTCTAACCTTATTCTCCTGCTCCCTCTTCTGACCTGGCATCTTCTTTAATTTTTCTCTTAGATTCATAATTATCGCCTC
>CAYONR010000209.1:0-3032 GCA_964405365.1 uncultured Halanaerobiaceae bacterium | reverse complement strand
ATAATAATTATAGAATAAAGCTAGATTTAAAACCTGCTCTAACAATGGCTGAACTTGAAGAGAGATTGGACAGAGAATTTAAAAATATGGGGAATAAATATTTCAAAAATAGTTTAGATAATTTACTTCCGGCCTGGTTAAGGCCTGTTATAGTAAATCTTTCTTCGGTTGGTGCTACTAAGAGTGCTAATCAGATAAATGCTGAGGAGAGAAGACATCTTGCAGGATTATTGAAAAAACTTACATTGTCTGTATTGGGAACTGGGAGTAAAGATGAAGCAATAGTTACAGCCGGAGGAGTATCAGTTGATCAGCTAGATCCAGCTAATTTAGAATCTAAATTAATATCAGGTCTTCATTTTGCAGGAGAGGTTCTGGAACCGACTGGCTTTACCGGTGGGCATAATTTACAGATAGCATTTTCCACAGGATATCTGGCCGGACTTGAAAAATAAATTAACTATAAAAAGAAAAATCGCAGGCTTCTGCCTGCGACTTAAGTTAAAAGTTATACTCAAAAAAAATTACTCAGTAATTATTGAACCAGCTTCACTGTTTTCAATAGCTTCACTGATTGTTTGATTGACAGTTTCCATCACTTTAGAGAATTCTTGCTGAGCTTCAATGAATTCACTGATTTTTGGATTAGATTGCATTTTAGCCTGTAGGTTCTGGATCTCTTTCTGCTGATCTTCACCTAAAGACTGACCATTCATCTGTGCCATCTGAACTCTTTGCTGAGCAGACTGAAATTCTTCCATCAGTTCTTTTGCATCTTCATCTTCAGTGATATTTTTTTCAGCTCTCTTCATTTCTTTAAATTCACTGGAATCAACAATTTCGTCAGCTAATGCTTCTGCTTTTTCGATTAATGCCATTAATACTCACCTCACTTGCTTAATACTGAAATAATAATAACATTAATAATATTTAGTGTCAAATTGATATCTTTATTAATAGATTGTATAATAAAATAGTATCGGTAAAAAAATTAACTCAAGTAAATGGATGGTGAATATATGCCAACTCATAAAGATGATTATATAGAACAACTAGTTGATCACTTTAAACAAGAAGAGACCAGCAAACAGAATTATAGATTAGGAATTGAATTCGAACATTTTTTAGTTGATGGAGATGATATGAGAGCAGTTCATTATTATGCTGATAATGGAATTGCAAGTGTTTTAAATGAACTGGCTGGAGAAAGCTGGCAGGTCTGTGATTTAGGTGATTATAAAGAGTTGATTATCTGTCTTAATAAAAATAATGATGAGATAAATTTAGAACCTGGTGGACAGATTGAATTTAGCTTTAGTCCTAAAAATTCAATTAAAGAAATTGAAGATACCTATAATAATGTTCTTGAAGATATGAAACCTATTCTCAAAAAGAATAACTATAATTTAATTGCTCTAGGTTATCAACCAGTTACTAAAATTCAAGAATTGAAAATACTTCCGAAAAAAAGATACCGTCTGATGTTTGAACATTTTAAAAAGAGAGGTAGTCTGGCTCATAATATGATGTTAGGAACCTCCTCAACTCAAATAAGCCTTGATTATAGTAGTGAAGAGGACTTTTCTAAAAAGTTTGCAGTTGCCAACTGGTTAAGTCCAATAATCTATGCAACTCTTGATAATACACCAATATTTGAAGGGGAGAGGACTAACCAGTATGCTTTTAGAGCAAAGATTTGGAATGATTGTGATGCAGACCGTTGTGGTATTTTAGATAAATCAATTGAAGGCAATTTTACATATAGAGATTACGCTGAATATATAGTTAATCTGCCGGCGATAGTTGATCCAGCAGGTAATAATGAAGATCCTATTGATCTTACATTTGGAGAGGCTTTTACTAAAGAGGAGTTAACAGCTGAAGATATTGAGCTCATGCTCTCCTTTTCTTTTACAGATGTTAGATTGAAAGAATATTTAGAGATCAGGATGGCAGATTCACTGCCGCTACCACTTGCATTAGGCTATCTGGCATTCTTGAAAGGAATTTTTTATGATCAGAAAAATTTAGACTATGTATTCAAACAGGTCCAGAAAACATCGACTGCTGAAGTGAAGGCTGCACTTTATGATATTATAGAAAAAGGCTGCCTTAAAACATATACCAATAATGTTACCATGGCTGATTGGCTTGAGATTTTGATTGAGAAATCTTTGCAGGGACTAACTGGAGATGACCAGAAATATCTTATATATTTAAAGGATTATTTAAAAGATTATCTTCCTCCAAGATCAGCGGCTGGTAATACTGACAACTTAAAAAATGACCTTGACTATTCTTTAGTCTTCTCCTGGGAGTGATATAAACAATGGATATAGAAAATTTAAATAAAGCGTATCTCGATCTTTTTATAAATAATAAAAAAGAGTTCTTAGAGGATTTCAATAATAAATTATGGCCAGAATTAGAAGCCAGTTCTGTTCGTTATAAAGGCAGGCCTGTTCCTTTTTTATATCATCCATTCATGATTGATAAAGATGAGTGGAATAGACTAACAGAACTTATTGATAATTTTAATAAGATATTATATAAAGTGATTGCTAGATATATTAATGATAGTGAATTTCGCTCATGTTTTCCTTTCTCTGAGAAGATGGAGGAATATATTTTAGTTGAGCCTGGGTATAGCAATCCCTATCCTGTGGCCAGATTTGATTTATTTTATTATAAAGATTCAATTAAATTTTGTGAACTTAATACTGATGGGACTTCAGCAATGAATGAAGTTAGAGGTATACAGGAAATAGTAGCCAATAGTGGCGCTGTTAATCAATTTGAAAATGAAAACAATCTTAAATTAGAAGGCTTTAAACTTTTTGATAGTTTAATCGATATAATGATCACTAAATATAATGAATTCTTAAGTAAAAAAATAAATGAGAAAGTAGATTTTAATAAAGATAAGCCGGTTATTGGAATTGTAGACTTTAATAAAGATGGAACAATAAGTGAATTCAAAGAATTCCAGCGCTGGTTTGATAAAAGAGGTATTTTATCTTATATTATAGACC
>CAYONR010000208.1:0-3041 GCA_964405365.1 uncultured Halanaerobiaceae bacterium | reverse complement strand
TAGCTCTTTCTTCAAGTGTTGCAGTTAAAAAAATTTTTAAATCTGCATCAGGAAGCACTCTAGTCCCTATATCACGACCATCCATAACCACATTATTATTTCCAGCAAGCTGTCTTTGTTTATGAAGCATAATCTCTCTAACTTCAGGAATCGAAGCAATTCTAGAAACATTATTATCGACTTCAACTGATCGGATTTCTTCAGTTAAATCTCTTGAATTCACAAAAACAAGTACTTTACCATCATTATCTGGAGTAGAGAAATCTATAGAAATATTTTTAGCAATCTTAATAATTGAATCATCATCTTCCATACTAATATCTCTTTCCAGAGCAAGAAAAGTTACAGCCCTATACATTGCTCCAGTATCAATATATTTAAAATCCAATTTTGTAGCAATAATTTTTGCTACAGTGGACTTTCCTGCCCCTGAAGGACCATCAATTGCTATAGTCTCTGCCATATATTTCATCCTCTCAACGACTAATCTATTAAATCTGGCCTCAAATTAGCAGATTCGTTTAAATAAACATGCTGAACATCTCTGCTATTTGGCCTCTCTAAATAAATCAAGACTCTTATTGTGTAATTTAAACTTCCTTCAATTTCAGGCTCCATAGTGCTAAATAAAGGAACCTTATCATAACCTAAATCTCTAAAAGCTTTTGCTGGATAATAACTTTTAATGTCAGCTGTAGTAGAAAAAGTTATACTAATTATTTCAGATTTATCTATTTTATTGCTAGACCATATCTCTCTAATTAATTCTTCAACAGCTTTCTGAACCGATTCCTGACTATCTTTATTTATTGTAGTAGCTCCTCTAATAGCAAGCATTAATTAACCACCATCTCTTTCTTTAATTTCACCTAAGTTCATTAAAGCACTCTTAGCAGCTTTTTGTTCTGCTCCTTTTTTTGTAGAACCACTACCTTTTCCTAATCTTTCATCATTTAAGAGAACTTCCATTTTAAATTCTTTATTATGATCTGGCCCTAATTCTTCTATTATCTTATACTCCGGTCTATAATCAGAATTTTGCTGAATATATTCCTGTAACACTGTCTTGAAATCCTTATTATATTCACCAGTTTTAACTAATTCAATATCTTCATTAAAAAATTCATTAATGAATAACTTTGCTTTCTTAAAACCCTGATCAAGATAAATTGCTCCAAAAATCGCTTCAAGTGCATCAGCAAGAATTGAATCTCTGTCTCTACCACCAGTCATTTCTTCTCCGTGGCCTAACAAAATATGATTGCTTAATTCAATATCTCTGGCTTTTCTGGCTAAAGTTACTGAGCTTACCAGGACAGCCCTCATTTTAGCAAGTCCACCTTCAGGCATCTCTCCATAATCTTCAAATATTTTTGTAGCAATCGAGAGCCCAAGTACTGAATCACCAAGAAACTCAAGCCTCTCATTATTATTTAAAGCTAAATCAAGATTTTCATTTGGGAAGGATTTATGTGTCACAGCTTTAAGCAGAAGTGATTTATCATCAAATTCTATTTTTAGTTTATTTTCTAATTGATTAATATCTGCTTTCAGCATTATATCTTCCATTATGATATTCACCCTATCTTAATATAATTTATTCAGTATATTCTCCAACAACTAAGCAGGCATTATGTCCACCAAAGCCAAATGAATTACTCATAGAATATTTTAAGTCTTTAATCTTACGAGATTCTCCTGGTACATAATCAAGGTCACAATCTTCATCAGGATTTTCATAATTAATTGTAGGTGGGACTTCTTTATTGTAAACTGAAAGCAATGAAGCAATCAATTCAATACCACCGGCAGCTCCTAATAAATGACCTGTCATAGATTTAGTAGAACTAACAGCTATATTATCAGCATGTTCTCTAAATACAGTTCTGATAGCCATAGTTTCGAATTTATCATTAAATGGAGTAGATGTACCATGAGCATTGATATAACCCATTTCATCATAATTAATACCAGCTTTATCAATCGCCATCTGCATAGCCCTGGCTGCACCTTCGCCTTCAGGAGCAGGTTGAGTTATATGATGTGCATCACCGGTATAACCATAACCAAGAACTTCACCATAAATTCTAGCACCTCTAGCCTTAGCATATTCTAAATCTTCAAGAACAACCATCCCACTGCCTTCACCAATTACAAATCCATCTCTCTCTTTATCAAATGGTCTGCTGGCTCTTTCTGGCTCATCATTTCTTGTAGATAAAGCCTTCATTGATCCAAAACCTGCTAGAGCAGATGGGGTTATAGAAGCTTCAGAACCTCCAGCTATCATGACTTTGGCATCGCCTCTTTTAATAACTTCCATGGCGTCACCTATTGCATGGGTACCAGATGCACAGGCAGTCACAGTGTTATTATTAGGACCCTTAGCTCCTGTGTAAATCGAAACCTGACCTGACCCCATATTTGAGATCATCATTGGTATAAAGAAAGGGCTTACTCTACTAGGGCCTCTTTCATGAAGTCTTTTAATCTGTTCTTCCATAACTTCAAGACCACCAATACCAGAACCTACGATAACACCGGTCTCATTGGCAATGTCATCGTTTATCTCTAAGTCAGCATCAGAGATGGCCTCCATTGCAGTATAAATTGCATACTGAGTAAAAAGTGCCATTCTCTTTCTTTCTTTTCTAGACATATATTTTTCTGCATTAAACTCCTTCAGCTCAGCGCCTATCTTACTAGGATATTCGTCAATATCTTTTACACCCTCAATTGCACTGATACCAGACTTACCAGAAATCAGATTCGACCAAAATTCATCTTTTGAATCACCTAGTGTAGATAAAAGACCTACACCTGTTACAACAACTCTATTAGACATTTAATTGTACCTCCCAATCATTCTTAACAAAAATTTATGTTAATTCTTTGAAAATGGCCCCGTATAAACTAACGGGACCATTAATTTATAGTTTAATTATTTGCTTCTAGATAATCAATTGCATCCTGCACTGTTTCTATTTTTTCAGCATCTTCATCAGGAATTTCAAGATCAAACTCCTCTTCTAATGCCATAA
>CAYONR010000207.1:0-3047 GCA_964405365.1 uncultured Halanaerobiaceae bacterium | reverse complement strand
GTACAGCTAACTGTACAGTAATTGTTTCAGATGAAAAGATTCCAGCTCCTGTATCAAGTCATCCTGATACAGCAATAGTTATGAACTTACCTTCTCAGGATAAATTTGGCCCAAAAGTTAAAAAGAATGGCCATTTATTAGTTAATTCATCTTTAATTGAGAAAGAAGTTGGGCGTGACGACATAAATATAATCAATGTTCCGGCAAATAAAATTGCTGATGAACTTGGTAATACAAGAGTTGCTAATATGGTAATGTTAGGAGCTTATATTGCCGCAGTAGATATAGTTACCCTCGATACTGTTAAAGATTCTCTAAAAAATGTTTTGCCTGAGAGACGCCATAATCTAATACCAATGAATGAAGAAGCCTTAGATAGAGGTTATAATTTAGTATAATTTCTTAATAATTGAGGACTAAAAAACTGTATAAAATTAATTAGCTGGCGCTGGCCTATAGATTAGGTTTAGCGCCAGTTTGTTTTTGGATATACCTGGTACTTAATCACCCCAGTACCACCCCAGTCCTCGTTTTTGCCTGGTCCAGTTCTTATATTAATATATATTTTTTTATAATTTAAGCAGGAATAATAGTTTATATAGATAAGTAATAAGTATAAAGATGTATTTTTAATATAATAGCTTTTAATTTACATGTTTAGGGGGGGATACAAATGAGTAATCTATCTAAACTTTCCGTAGATATTTTTAGAGAATTAATAAGAATAAATAGCCCTTCCCGTCATGAAGGTCTACTGGCAGCCAGAGTTATTGATTATCTTCAAGAAGCAGGGTTGGAAACGCTTCAGGATAGGACATCTAATTATATCAATAGTCAGACAGGAAATATAATAGGTATTAATCCTCCATGTAAGGATGGTTTGCTATTAGTTGCGCATTTGGATAGGGTAGAACCTGGTCAGAATATAAAATTAATTCAGGAAGGAAGATATTTTAAGAGTCAGGGTAATACAATTCTTGGCGCAGATAATTTAGCAGGGATTTCTGCTATTTTATCATTTTTGCAAATAAACAAGCATTATCTTCCTCAAGGTTTAGGAATATTATTTACAGTTGCTGAAGAACTTGGTCTTCTCGGTGCTTCTTTTTTGCCTGAAAATTTTCTTGATTTATTCGACCATGCTCTTGTCTTAGACGGTGAAGCCCCTGTTGGTAGTTTTTTTGTAGAAGAGCCTGCAGCCTGTTTCTTTTTGTTTCAAATTATTGGTCAGGATTCAACTGCCAGCAGAAGATTAAATCTTCAAATTGCCAGAACTACTATTGATAAAATTGGCGATCATGTTCGCTCATTTTTTGTAAAAGATGGTTTGCCAGTCTCTGGAACAGAAGTGGATTCAGTAATTATTGCTGTTCGTGGTACAAGCACAAATGATTTAATCAGGAAATGGCCGGATTTGTTGGCTCATAAAATCAAAGATATTTTGCCAGATATTAAAGGCGAGATATCATTACTTCATTGTAGCCAGGGGATTAATCTGGATAAAGAAAATCCTGTCTGGTTAAAAAATTTAATTAGATCAGCAAGTATTGCCGGGCACAATCCTGAATTAATTAGTTCAAATGATATTAGTGAAGCAGGCCTTATCAGCACAAGAGGACTACCTGCTGTCAATATAGGTACAGGAGCAGAAGACTCACATAGCATTAAAGAAAAATTAAAAGAAGAAGAATTGGCAAATCAAGTTGATATATTAACTGAATACATAATTGAAGGGGGATTTTTTAAATGAAAAGATTAGAAGAAAAGATCATTTCAAGCGAACTTGCATTTAGTGGCAATTTACTTAAATTTAGAATTGATCAGGTAGAGCTACCTGATGGTAATAAGTCCAGAAGAGAGATTATAGAACATCCAGGTGGAGTAACTATTATACCAGTATCCCCAGAAAGAAAAATTATTATGGTTAAGCAGTACCGGAGTGCAGCTGATCAAGTCTTATTAGAATTACCTGCAGGCAAGTTAGACGAAGGAGAAAATCTTAAAGACTGTGCATTTAGAGAATTAAAAGAAGAGACTGGATATTCTGCCGGTAAATTAAAAGAATTATTTAATTTTTATACAACACCTGGTTACAGCACTGAGAACCTTCATTTATTTTTAGCAGAAGATCTAGATTATGGGGCCCAGGAGACAGAGGATGGAGAATTTATTGAAGTTGCAAAAGTTTATCCTGAAAGAATTCCTGATTTAGTTTTAAAAGGCAAGATACAGGATAGTAAAACTATTGTGGGCTTAATGGTTTATTATCAAATGATCTGTCAAGAGGCAAAATAAAAGTATCAAAATAATTATGATTTAATATAATTAATTAAAAAGTTAATATAATTAAGTTTTAACTTGACTTTATAAAAACTAACTGTTATAATTTAATTAAGAATAAATAAAGACTGATAAGTAGGTGATAATATGGCTAATAAAGTAAATAAATTAATAGGAAAATGTCCTGTCTGTCAGGAGAACATGGAAATAACAGAAATTAAATGTAATGACTGTGATACAACTATTAGAGGTCGCTTCTTTCTTGATAAATTTTCAAGGCTGGATCCAGAACAACATCAATTTGTTGAAGTTTTTATCCGCTCCAGAGGTAATATCAAAGAAGTTGAGAGAGAGATGGGAATCTCCTATCCGACAGTAAGAAATAAATTAGATGAAGTGATTGAATCTCTTGGGTATAAGCCAGAAGATAGTCCAAATGATAATAAGGCAAAGAAACGGAAAGAAATTCTGGATTCTCTTGAAGAGGGAGAAATACAATCTCAAGAAGCAGTTGAAATGCTCAAAAATATCTAAGGAGGCGGCAGGATGACTGAAGAAAGATTGAGAATTTTAGAAATGGTAGCAGAAGGCAAAATATCTGTAGAGGAAGCAGATCAATTAATGGAAATTATGGATTTATCTGATAATAAGTATCATGGCAAGTCTCAAAAGACTACACCAAAAAAGTCGAAGTCTTTAAAGATACTGGTTCAAGAAGGTGGCAAGGAGAAGGTTAATTTATCTATTCCCTTAAGTTTAGCCCAAGC
>CAYONR010000206.1:0-3048 GCA_964405365.1 uncultured Halanaerobiaceae bacterium | reverse complement strand
TTTAGATGGTTGGACAATGATGGAATCAAGTACTGCTGGGATGCTAGGAGAGCTTGATAGAGCTACCAGTCAGGAAGAATGGATAGCCTTTAATGGTTGGGAGCCGCACTGGATGAATTTTGCCTATGATATCAAATATCTAGATGATCCAGAAAATATCTGGGGCGAAGACGATAAAGTTCTAACTGTTGTAAGATCCGGTTATGGAGATGAACAACCAAATGTATATCGTTTCCTTGAACAGTTTGTATTAGATGCTGAAATTCAGAATGAATGGATCTTTGAGTACGGATATGAAGAAAGAGATCCTGATGATGTTGCTGAAGAATGGGTAGCTAATAATCTCGATCTAGTCGTAGAATATCTAGAAGGCGTAGAATCTGCTGATGGCCGGCCAGCAGCCGAAGTAATTCAGGAAGTCTATAACTAAATTGATAACAGAACTATTAAGCACTAAAATACCTCTGGGGGACTGGGTCTCCGATTTTGTCGATTATCTTGTCGCCAATTTTGGCGGACCTCTCAATGCATTTTCTAATTTCATTGCATTTCTTATTGAGAATTTCGAGGGCGCATTAGCCGCCCTCCCCCCGGTGGTCTTTATTATTATATTAGCATTAATAGCACTAAAACTAAGAGGAAAAAAGCTGGCCGCCTTTGTAGTTTTAGGTCTTGGGCTGGTAGTCAATCTCGGACTCTGGTCTGAATTGGTTATCACCCTGGCCTCAATTCTAACCTCAGTTTTAGTGGCGCTATCTATCGGTATTCCAGTCGGTATTTTAAAGGCTCATAATAAATATGTTCACTTTATAACCAGACCAATTTTAGATTTTATGCAGACAATACCTCCCTTTGTTTATTTGATCCCTGCTCTGATGTTCTTCGGATTAGGGAATGTTCCAGGAGTAGTGGCAACAGTTGTCTTTGCGATTGCCCCACCAATCCGTCTAACCTATCTCGGTATCACACAGGTGCCAGAGGAACTAAAAGAGGCAGGTCGGGCTTTCGGAAGCAGTCCTCTACAGATGTTACTTAAGGTAGAGCTGCCAGGAGCCCTTCCCTCGATAATGATGGGAATAAACCAATGTATAATGTTATCCCTATCGATGGTAGTTATTGCTGCGATGATCGGTGCAGGAGGCCTTGGTTCACCAGTTCTCCGCTCCCTTACAACAGTAAACGTCGGTCTCGGTTTTGAAGCTGGCCTTGGAGTTGTCATAATAGCGATTATTCTCGATAGATTATTTAGAAGTGATTAATAATTCAAATCACCTGATCAGGCGGATTTTCCTGGTCAGGTTTTTTTGTTGCCTGATTTACTGCTATAATGTAATTATAAGTTGTAAAATTTAAATTAACTTAGTAGAGGTGAATATTGTATGGCAGTAGAAAATCTTAAATTATTTTTTAATGGAAAAATATTTACTAATTTTTATCAAACAAAAAGAATAGATGCAATCCTTATTAAAAATGACAAAATTAAATGGTTAGGAGATAAATCAGAAAGCCTGCCTCCAGCAGCTAAAAAAGCTAGAAAGATTGATCTTAAAGGAAGAAGGGTTATTCCGGCATTTATTGACAGCCATATGCATGGTCTCTATTTGGCTAGAGATTCAAAGAAGATAGCTTGTACCCCGCCTTTAATTAATTCAATTGCAGATCTTCAGCAGGAGATAAAGAAGAGAGCCAAAAACCTTGATTATGGTAAGTGGATAGAAGGCTGGGGTTATGATGAAAGCAAGCTGGCTGAAGGTAGAAATCCAACTAGATTTGATTTAGATCAAGCAACAACAGATCACCCAGTGGTAATTACTAGAAACTGTACCCATATTGCAGTAGTTAACTCAAAAGCCTTAGAACTTTTAGAGATAGATGAAACTACACCAGAACCGGTTGGCGGTGTTATAGAAAAAGATCATAACGGCAGGCTTACAGGTGTCTTTAAAGAGATAGGTAAAGATTTTCTCTTTGATAGACTTCCGGCAAAATCTATCGAAGAAGATGCTAGCCTTCTTGCTAATTACAGTAAAGAACTTTTCTCTAAAGGAGTCACTACTATCACAGATTGCCTGGCCAGGAAATATCCAGTAGATTATTATGATATCTATCAGGAGGCTATCAATAAAGGATTAAAACAGCAGGTAATCCTATATTATAAATGGAGAGATTTGATTAATTCTTCAGAATTATCAACGACTGCAGGTGATCCAACAGATCAGTTAAGTATCGGTGGAGTTAAGATTATTGGAGATGGCAGTATAGCAGGTAGAACAGCCTGGTTAAGCCAGCCTTATCTTGGCAGCAGTTCAGAAACAGGAATCTTAACCACAACTGAATCAGAGCTTGCTGCAGCAGCAGATTTTGCCAGAAAGAATCAATTACAGTTAATAGTCCATGCCATGGGTGATAAAACAATTGATCTAGTTATTGATCATTTTTATCAGGAATCTGGCTGGCTTGAAGATATTCCATCTCTGAGAATAGAACATTTAACTTTCCCATCAGCTGAGGCTCTCAAGAAAGCTAAAGAGATAGATATTGCTTTTAATAGTCAGCCGATCTTTGTTTATGCTGAGATAGAAAGCTATTTAAATAATTTTGGCCAGGAGAGAACTTTGAAATCTTATCCTTATAAAGATATTTTAAATCAGGGCCATCAACTTGCTTTTTCATCAGATGCACCGGCAACAGCCTGGGCAGATCCAGTCAATCCTTTTTATGGAATAGAATCAGCTGTCACCAGAAAGGCCTATGACGGTTCTAACACTGGTCAGGATCAGGCTCTATCAGTCAAAGAGGCTATTAAGCTCTATACAGAAGTTCCAGCTAGAATAACAGGTCTTAAAAACACTGGCAGATTGGCACAAGGCTATTATGCAGATTTTTTAATTTTAGATAGAGATATTTTTGAAATAGAACCAGCATCTATTGGTCAGACAGAGATCGAGGCAACCTATTACCGTGGCGAGAAAGTTTATCAGAGATAAGAAGAGAGGGAGGAACAAATTATGGATTTAAAGATTACTGGTAATACAGCTCTTATTACAG
>CAYONR010000205.1:0-3060 GCA_964405365.1 uncultured Halanaerobiaceae bacterium | reverse complement strand
ATTAAGGAGATTTACTTATGCACTGGAATAAAAAATTATTAAAACATATAAATATCTATATTCCGATTCTGGTGCTTTCCTTAATAATTATAGGTTTTTTTGTTATAAGTAGTGCTACAGGTATGGCTGATGGAAACCATCAGCCCTTTATTAGAACTCAGATTGCGGCCGCTGTACTAGGAATAGTCTTTATTGTTCTCTTGCTTTTTTTAGATTATAGAATTTTTAAAGATTATGATATCATTATTTATATCTTAACCATTATTATGCTTGGCTTTATATTTATCTTAGGGATTACTGTCTCAGGCGGTAGGAGATGGCTTTCTATTGGTCCAGTTAATTTTCAGCCCTCTGAGGTTTCAAAAATATTTATGATTTTATTTTTAGCATCATATTTAGATAGAAATAGGAGTAAGTTAAATAGCTTAAAAGAACTATTTAAAAGTCTTTTATTTATTTTTCCACCGTTTTTATTGATTATTCTACAAAATGATTTAGGCACAGCTTTAGTATTAATGTTTATATTTGTTTTAATGTATTATGGGGCAGGCGGGAAGCTAAAACATATATTATTGGTCTTTGGTGGAGGATTTTTAATTGTTGTCTTAATTATAACTAGCCATGTTATTTTTGAAACCCCGCTTCCTTTTTTACAGCAGTATCAGTTAAATAGATTAATTGCATTTGTAAATCCTGATATCGACCCTTATGGGATTGGATATAATATAATTCAGTCAAAGATAGCTGTTGGATCTGGATTGGTCACCGGTAGAGGATTTCTTAATGGACCTCAGACCCAGTTAGATTTTCTTCCTGAACAACATACTGATTTTATATTTGCTGTTTTAGGAGAAGAATTTGGTTTTATTGGGGTTGCAGTAGTTTTAATTATCTATTTATTACTCTTATTGCAGATTTTAAAAGTTGCGGCCCGAGCCAAGGATGGTTTTGGCCAACTTATAACTATTGGTGTTATGGGCCTTTTCTTATTTCATGTTTTGGAAAATGTAGGAATGGTTCTAGGGATAATGCCTATAACAGGTATACCTTTACCATTTTTAAGTTATGGCGGTAGCTCAATGGTGATATCATTAATTGCAATAGGACTTGTGATTAATATTAATATGAGAAGAAAAAAGATTATATTTTAGAGTTTGAAGGTGGTGTTATTTTTGGCTGAAGTTTTTAGTCAAATTGATGATTGTTTAATAAATGTAGATAGTCCTGAAAGATATATTGGTCAGGAATGGAATCAAATTGTTAAAGATTGGGATATTGTGGATTATAAAATATGTATAGGCTTTCCAGATACTTATGAAATTGGAATGTCCCATCTTGGTTTAAAGATAATCTATCATATGTTGAATGAAGAAGATGATTTATTGTGTGAGAGAGTTTTTTCCCCCTGGACTGATATGGAAACTCTTTTAAAAGAAAAAGATATTGGTCTCTTTTCCCTGGAAAACAAAAGAGAACTTAAAGATTTTGATTTAGTAGGATTTACATTACAGTATGAAATGAGTTACACAACTATTTTGAATATGCTTTCATTGGGTAAGATTCCTGTATATAGCTCTGAAAGGAGTAAAAAAGATCCTTTTATAATGGCCGGGGGCTCAACTGTATTTAATCCAGAGCCTATTGCACCTTTTATTGATTTTTTTTATATCGGTGAAGCCGAAGAGAATCTAGTGTATGTAATTAACTCATTAAAAAAGTGGGAAGAGAAAAATTTGGATAGAGATGTCATTTTAGAAAAACTATCTCAATTGCCAGGTGTATATGTCCCCGCACTGTATGAAGCAGAATTTGATGGTCAAAAATTTACTGGTCTTACGCCTGTAAATGATGATATTAAATCTGAAATAAAAAGACAGAGAGTTAATGATTTAAATAAATCTTATTGTCCTACAGATTATATAGTTCCGTATATGGAAATAGTCCATAATAGAGCTGTTATAGAAGTTTCTAGAGGTTGCCAGCGGGGTTGTAGGTTCTGTGCTGCCGGGATGACCTATCGACCAACAAGGGAGAGGTCTGTTGAGAGAATTGTTGAACTTGCAGATAAAACACTTGCTAGTACCGGTTATGATGAACTGGCCCTTTCCTCATTAAGTACTGTTGATCATACTAAAATAAAAGAGATTTTAGATCAATTAACTAAACGTTATCATTCCAGCAATATAAGTATTTCATTGCCTTCATTAAGAGTTGATGAATTTTCAGTTGAAATGGCAAAAAACGTTCAGAAGATTAGACGGAGTGGTTTGACCTTTGCGCCAGAAGCAGGCACTAATAAGTTGAGAAAAAGAATAAATAAAGGTATAAAAGAAGAAGATTTATATAAATCTGTAGAAGCGGCTTTTTCTTATGGTTGGCATAGAATTAAGCTTTATTTTATGTTAGGTCTGCCTGGAGAAACTGAAGAAGATCTTTTAGGTATTGCTAAAATGGCAAAAAATGTTTTGGAGATCGGGCAGGAGATTAGAAAGAATACAGATCGTAGAATGAAAAAGATTGAGGTACAGGTTAATGTAACCACTTTTATTCCTAAACCATTCACACCTTTCCAATGGGTTAAAATGGCATCACTTTCAGAAATAAAAGACAAAATAAGTTTTCTTCAGAAACATTTAAGAAAAAAAGGTATAAATTTTGACTGGAATGATTCTGAAGTAAGTCGATTGGAAGGTTTGGTTGCTAGAGGAGATAGAAGGATGTCAGATGTAATCTATCATGTCTGGCAACAGGGCAGTCGCTTGGAAGGTTGGAATGAGCATATTTATCCGGATAGATGGTTTGAAGCTATGGATAAATATAATATTAAAATTGAAAGTATTATTGGTGGGAAAAATCCGGATCAACCTTTACCCTGGAATCATTTAATTGCAGGTGTTAATAAAGAGTTTTTAAGCAAAGAATATAAAAAGTCACTTGCTATAGAAGAGACCCCTGATTGTAGATGGAGTTATTGTAGTGATTGCGGAGTCTGTTATAAACCCTACTCAGATTTATGTCTGGAAAGCAGTCAGGTGATTGATAATGTTAATTAGAGCAAAA
>CAYONR010000204.1:0-3132 GCA_964405365.1 uncultured Halanaerobiaceae bacterium | reverse complement strand
TCAGATAACAATTGATCAGGCTGAAATTTTGGAAGGGAATTTAGGGATGTTTAATGCTAGAAACGTTAGTTTTAAATTAATCGGGGCAAGTGAACTTGCTGGTGAAGTTGTTAATAACTTTAATGAGAAAAGTGAATATGATGTTAAAGGGATAGATAGTGGTAATTTAGATCATGGGATAATGGTTCCGGCTTATTTTTTAGAAGAAGCAGGGCTTTCGAATGATATTCCCTGGCTGAAATTAAATATTGCTTTCTGGTCGGCTGATAAGTTATATGAGTTTGGTAAAATTGTAATGGAGAAAGTTTTAGAAAATTATAAAAATCCGAAAGTAATAATTAGTGGAGATCTTTCTCATAAAATTAATCAGGACTCTCCGGCAGGTTATTCACCTGAAGGCAGTAAATTTGATGAAAGGCTAGTTGATGATTTGAAGACAGCTAATCTGAGCAGTTTATTGAATTATGATGAAAACTTTTTAGAGGAAGCTGGTGAATGTGGATATCGGCCATTAATGGTTGGTCTTGGTTTATTGGATGGTAGATGGAATAAAATAGATGTTAAGTCATATGAAGCACCTTATGGAGTTGGCTATGCAGTTGCTGGATTTTATAGGTAAAGTCTGACATAATAATATAATAGGGGTGGTACTCAGGTTATGGCTAAAAATAAATTAAATTTAGAGTTTGATCCTGTTAAACTGGCTAGAGAGAGTTTGAGAGATCATTTTTATAATGATGGAACAGATATAGAAAAACCAGAAGGTTTAGATTTTAAAGCCGGTGCGTTTGTGTCGCTCAAGACAAAAGACGATAATTCATTGAGGGGCTGCATTGGAACCATTCAAGCAACTAGAGATGATATTTATGAAGAAATAATTAATAATGCATATAATGCGGCTTTTTGCGACCCCCGTTTTCCTGAGTTGCAAGAAGATGAATTAAATAATATAATTATTTCTGTTGATATTATAATGCCAGCTGAGATTATAAAAGATATTGAGGAACTTGATCCTGAAAAATATGGCGTCATTTTAGAAAGAGGAAATAAGAGAGGTTTACTATTACCGGATCTAGATGGGGTTGATACTGTAAAAGATCAGATTTCAATAGCGGCCAGAAAAGCAGGAATAAGTTATAATAAGATTCTGGATGAAGGGACGAATATATATAGGTTTGAAGTAATCCGTTATAAGGAGTAAAAATATGGAGAGACAAAAAGTTCAATGTAATATCTGCCCTCATAATTGTAAACTAAAAGAGGGCCAAGAAGGTATCTGTATGGCCAGGGAGAATAGAGATGGAGAGATTCTGCCTTTAAATTATGGCGAAGTCGCTTCTATGTCAGTTGACCCTATAGAAAAGAAACCTTTGTTTCATTTCAAACCTGGTAGTAAAATTCTTTCAATAGGCACCTGGGGCTGCAATCTGAAATGTGGTTTTTGCCAGAACTGGCAATTAAGTCAGCAGAAAGTGCCTACAAGACATTATGAACCTCAAGAGATCCTTGATGAGATCAACAAACGGGGATTATCAAGTCTGGCTTTCACCTACTCTGAGCCGATTATCTGGTATGAATATGTTTATGATACTGCTTGTTTAATGAAAGAAAATAATATCGATACTGTAATGGTCAGTAATGGGTTTATTAATGAAGGGCCACTATTAGAGTTGCTGCCTTATATTGATGGTTTTAATATTGATCTAAAGGCGATTGATGATGATTTCTACAGGCAGGAATGCAGTGGGCAGTTGGAGCCGGTAAAAAATACGATTGAAAAAATTGCTGAATCTGACTCACATCTTGAAATAACCAATTTAGTAATTAGGGATAAGAATGATAGTGTAGATAAGTTGGTGGAATTAATAGATTTTATTAGTTCAGTTGATGAAGAGATTCCTTTACACTTATCCAGGTATTATCCAGCTTATAAGTATGAAATTGAAGCAACAGATATTGAGCGATTAAAAAGAGCTTATGATTTAGCCAGTGAAAAATTAAGTTATGTTTATTTAGGTAATATAAGAAATATGAATTATAGAAATACAAAATGTCCGAGCTGTAGCAAAATGATTTTAACTAGAGATTATAGAATTAAATCAAATATTGAAGATGGTAAATGTGAATATTGTAATCATAAAATTAATGGTTATTTTTAATATTATAATTTAGGAGCTGATTATTTTTGGGGAAGTTATTTGGAACTGATGGTGTTAGAGGAGTTGCTAATCTGGAATTAACACCTGAGCTGGCTTTTAAGATTGGTGAAGCTGCTGCAGGAGTTTTATTGGAAGAGACTGATGAAAGTGAAAGCAGGATTATATTAGGAAGAGATACCAGGATTTCTGGAGATATGCTGGCCTCGGCAGTTATTGCCGGTGTGAATTCAACAGGAGTAGATATTATTAATTTAGATATTGTTCCTACTCCAGCAGTCTCATATCTGACAAGTAAAAATGATCTGATTGGCGGAATAATGATTTCAGCCTCCCATAATCCTATTGAAGATAATGGAATTAAAGTTTTTGCTGGAGATGGCTGTAAGATTTCTGAAGGCTTAGAAAGAAGAATTGAAGATGCAATGGCAGTACCTACAGAGCCAGGTGCAAGGCCTACCCATGATAATGTCGGCCAGGTTATATATGATGATGCTTTGATAGAAAAATATATTCAGAATGTGATGTCATCAGTTAAAGGCGATTTATCTGATTTGAAAGTAGTATTAGATTGTGGCCATGGCGCTGGCTATAAAATTGGGCCAGAGATCTTAAGAGAATTAGGAGTAAGAGATTTAATAACAATTAATGATGGTGGCAAAGGAAGCTTAATCAATGTTAATTGTGGCTCAACAGATACTACTGATCTTACAAAGAAAGTAAAGGAGACTGGCGCTGATCTTGGTATCGCTTTAGATGGTGATGCTGATCGAACTATTTTAGTTGATAATCAGGGCAATATAGTTGATGGAGATAAAATTATGTATCTTTCTGTTCTCTCAATGCAGGAAAATGGAAGCCTGAAGAAGAATAAGGTTGTGACAACTAAATATAGTAATTTAGGTCTTGATGAATCATTATCAAAATATGGAATTGAGGTTTTAAAGGTTAAAAATGGAGATAAATATGTTTTAGA
>CAYONR010000203.1:0-3137 GCA_964405365.1 uncultured Halanaerobiaceae bacterium | reverse complement strand
TAGATTTAAATAGTGATTCTAATGTTTTAGAAGTTGGAAGTGGTTGTGGTTATGTTCTTGCTATTTTAAGTCAGATTGTTGATCAGGTCTATGGGATTGAGCGGCAGTCTTCATTGGTGGAGCTTAGCAGGAGCACGATAAGTAGGCTTGGTTATGATAATGTCGAGATAAATTACGGTGATGGTAAATTAGGCTGGGCTGAGAAGAGTCCATTTGATGCAATTATTGTTAGTGCAGCTACCAGTGAAGTTCCAGAGGAGCTGTTAAATCAATTGAATTTAGATGGTAGAATAATTTTGCCAATAGGCGATAACTTCATCCAGAAACTAATCTTATATAAGAAAAAAGCTGCTGATAAATTTGAGACTGAGAAATTAGAGCCGGTAAGATTTGTGCCATTAGTTGACGGTAAGTCCTAACAGTCATTTTTATAACAGGTCTTGACAATTTTTCCTCTAACTTATATACTATACTTGAACACTTGCTCAAGCATTTTATTATGAAAAATAAGTGGAGGAATTTTAATGGTATTAAACTATAAAATTAATGGTTATTACTGTTCAAGCTGTATGGATAAGGTTATTAATTCTATCAGTGATCTGCCTGGTGTGATTGAGGCAGAACTTAATTTTAGTATGGATAAGATTAAAATAGAGCTAAAAAATGAGGAGGTTGAGAGTTTAGATTATTTAGATAAGAATGTTAAAAATTTAGTCGATAAATTTGAACCAAATGCTACTGTAGAAAAAATCGATGAAAACAGAAAACTAAAAAGAAAGTCTAATTTAAATTCTCAAAAAAAATGGTATAAAGATAATAGAATTCACCGTTTACTGCTTGGGATATTTTTTGGTCTTGCTGGATTTTTATTTTCTAGAAATAATATAGATACTTATAATATAAATATTGGATTATATTTGATCGGTTATTTGTTGGTAGGGGCTAAAGTTGTTAAACAGGCAGCCAGGAATTTAATTTCTGGGAAGGTTTTTGATGAGAACTTTTTAATGTCAATTGCCACTATAGGAGCTATGTTAATCGGAGAATGGCCTGAAGCTATTGCAGTTATGGCTTTCTATAAAGTTGGTGAATACCTCCAGAATAGAGCAGTATCATCATCTAAAAGCTCAATCAGAGAGCTTTTAGAATTAAAGACTGATGAGGTCAAGGTAAAAAATGCTGATGGAGATATTATCAAGAAGACTGCAGAAGAGATAGAACCTGGTGATCATTTAGTGATTGGGGCCGGCGATAAGATTCCAGTTGATGGTGAGATAATTAAAGGCCAGTCGGCTTTAAATACATCGGCCTTAACCGGGGAGTCAGAGTTAAGGAATGTCAAGCCAGGTGATGCTGTTCAGTCCGGGATGGTAAATAGTAGTGGATCGTTAATTGTCAGAGCTGAAAAATTATATGAAGATTCAGCTGTAGCAAAGATTATTAAGCTTGTTGAGGAAGCTACTGGTAGGAAATCTAAGACAGAGAAATTTATTACTAAATTTGCGAGATATTATACACCTGTAGTTGTTCTTCTGGCCATGATGGTTGCTATTATTCCGCCACTCTTAAATCTCGGAACCTTTAGTACCTGGTTCTACAGGTCATTAATCTTTCTTGTGATTTCATGTCCCTGTGCCCTGGTTATTTCGATTCCACTGAGTTTCTTTGCCGGGATAGGAGTTTCGGCCCGTCAGGGCATTTTAGTTCAGGGGAGCAATTTTCTAGAAGCCTTAGCTGATATTAAATCTGTGATATATGATAAGACAGGAACTCTGACTGAAGGTAAGTTCAAGCTAAATAATATTGAAGTATTTAATGATTTTTCTGAAGATGAGGTACTGAAGACTGCGGTTTCCGCAGAACAATATTCTAACCATGCCTTAGCTGATGCCCTTCAGAATGAGAAAGATAGGTTTGCTGATCTCTATAATGTTCAGGAGACGAATGAGGTGCCTGGTCGTGGACTTGAAGCAGTTATTTATGATAAAGTGATCTGGGTTGGAAGCAGGGATTGGCTTGTAGAAGAGAAGGGTTTAAATTTTCCAGATAGTAATAATGGCGGGACTGAAGTTTTACTGGCTATCGATAAAAAGCCAGCTGGATCCTTTAATTTTAAGGATAAATTAAAGCCAGATATAATAGATGTTGTTAAAGATTTAAAAGCTAAAGGTATTGAACAGTCTATATTAAGTGGCGATAGAGAGCAGGAAGTTGCTGAGGTTGCCAATCAATTAGGTATATCATATTATTCAGAGCTACTGCCAGAGGACAAGCTTTCGATTCTGGAAGATATTAAAGCCAGGCAGTCTAAGAAAGAAAAGTTAGTTTATCTTGGTGATGGCATTAATGATGCCCCGTCACTGGCCAGATCTGATATAGGTATTGCCATGGGAGCTTTAGGAACAGATGTAGCTATTGATTCGGCTGATGTAGTTATAATGGATGATAAGTTGGGTAAGTTACTTTCGGCTATTGATATAGCAGATAAAACCAGAAAGTTGGTCTGGCAAAATATTGTGATGGCTTTAGGTGTAAAGGTTATATTTATGGTCTTAGGTTCTTTAGGACTTGCCGGTCTCTGGTCTGCTGTTTTTGCAGATGTTGGAGTTGCGCTGCTGGCAGTTTTGAATTCTCTTAGAATTTTATGGGATTATCGCCTGGCTGATTAATCAGTTTAATAATTATGATTGGAGGATATATTTTATGGATTATGATTTAAAGGATAAATCGCAGAGCTGTCTGACCTGTGAGGTATTTAATCCCCATGAGATGATAGTTGACCTTTTAAAGAAAAAGGAATTGGATGAAGATGTTTATCAGAGACTTTCAGATATTTTTAAGGCTCTTTCTGATCCGACCAGATTAAAAATAATTAATGCGCTGAGGATTAAAGAGCTCTGTGTATGTGATATTCAGGAGGCGGTTGGTCTTAGTACTTCAGCAGTTTCCCATCAGCTCAGAATTCTGAGAAATCTTGATCTGGTAAAATATAGGAAGGAGGGGCGTCAGGCAATATATTCACTTGCTGATGAGCATGTGCTGGCCCTCTTTAGTCAGGGACTTGAGCATGTTCTTGAATCATTTCCTGAAAAAAATTAATTTTTCTTTCTTTTCACTACCCACTTATATACTTTAAC
>CAYONR010000202.1:0-3175 GCA_964405365.1 uncultured Halanaerobiaceae bacterium | reverse complement strand
GGCAAAGAGATAATTCAACTTATCAGCATCCCTGACATCGCCAATCACAGTAAATACATTCAACTCAGGATACCTCTCATTCAACTCCCGCTGCAGCAAATAAGCATTATTCTCATATATATCAAAGATAATAATATTTTCCGGATCAAACCTCGCCACCTGTCGGCAGAGCTCAGAGCCAATCGAACCACCGCCACCGGTCACCAGAATTCGTTTACCCTCTATATAAGCGCTTATCTTATCAGTCTTAAGCTTCACAGGATCTCTCCGCAATAAATCCTCAACTTTAACCTCGCGGAGCTGGCTCAAATTAACATCGCCCTGCAAAATCTCATACATGCCTGGCACAGTCTTTACAGATACCCCGTCTTTCCTGCTGGCAAGCTTATAAATCTCCTTAATATCACTACCTGGCGCAGAAGGAATTGCAATAATAACCTCATCAACATCATTATCAGAAATAATATCAGGAATATCATAACGATTACCAATAACCCTGATACCATGAATCTCTAAATTCCTCTTTTCAGGGGCATCATCTATTAAACCTACAATCCTTTTATTTAGCTCAGGATGCTTATTTAACTCTCTAATAATCATCTCCGCCGCATCACCAGCACCAATTATTAAAAGATTACTCTCAGGTTCTTTACTCTTACTCTGCTCCAGATAATCCTTCACAATTCTTAAGGCAAACCTCAGCCCACCTAAAGTAAAGACAATCAGCATGAAATTAATCAAAGGAATAGATCTCGGTAAAGGAATCTGAAAGAAATACGTATAAGTCATAAAGAGAAGATTAATGATAGCAGCACTCTTGATAACAGACTTCAGCTCACCGATAGAAGCATATTTCCAGAGCCGATTATAGAGGTTAGAGAGATAAAAAGAGCCAATCCCAATAATAGTAATCACCGGTATAAAACCTAACTGATATCTAAGAGGCTCAAATGAATCAAACCTCAAGACAAAACTGACATATAAAGATAAATTAAGCAAAATCATATCCATTAAAAGCAAAGACAGTTTTGAATATATTTTATTAATAAAATATTTCATAATATAAACTCCTTCTTCAGAACACTATTAACTAATATCTCTAACCTTTTCTGCAGGCACTCCAGCATAAACAGCATCTGGCTCAAGATTATTAATCACAACTGCCCCGGCACCAACAACCACATTTTTACCGATTGTAACCCCTGGCAAAACAGAGGCTCCAATCCCAATATGAGAGCCCTCTCTAATAGTAACATTCCCACCAAGATTAACTCCAGGCGAGATATGAACATGGTCTTCTATTAAACAGTCATAATCAACTGTAGCACCAGTATTTATAATCACATTATCTTTAATAACTGTATTTGAATTAATTACCGCACCTGCAGCAATCACATTGCCAGCACCAAGCTCAACATGGGAATTAATAGTCGTATCTTGATGAACCGCATTTATCAAATTAACATTATAATCACTGATCTGATAAAATAATTTCTTACGAGTAGGATTATGAGCAACAGCTATAATCGTATCAGCATCAATATCTTTTAAAATATTAACATAATCGATTACCGAATAACCATTAATCACTGAACCATGGTCAGCCTCGTCATCATCTAAAAAGCCAGCTATATCCCGATCTCTCTTCTCTAAAATATCAAGAACAACTTTACTATGACCGCCAGTTCCAATAATATAAGTATCTCTCATGATTATCCCTCCTGTAGTTTATCAAGTTTATCGACATCTATATCTATTTTAACATATTATTTAGGATTTAATAAAATCTCTTTTTAAGTTAGCTTACAAAAAATTAAATATTCTTTGCATTTCTTCGTAGGCTTTGAAATTTGAAAGACTACCTTTTAATGTATTCTATTAAAAAGCTCTTTACTATACTCATCAATATCTTCAATGTTTAACATATCATATTTCCGCTTAACAGCATTAAAATAACCGGCAATCAAATCTTTACTAATAATCTGATTACTCTTTTCATCTGGCTTCAAGTTTTTCCTGGTTAATCGCCAGGGTTCCTCAGCATGGGTCATCCTCTCAAGCGTCTTTCCACTATAACAGCCAAATTTATCAATGATATTTTCCAGGAATTCCGCATCTAGATCAGTTAAACCTAAATCACCAGCAATCTCCAGGTTATTTTCAATCGGATTATAACCATAATCCCGGTATTTAAAATAAATATCTTTATAAACTGGCCCATGAACCCAGGCTTCGCAATCCTCAGCAAATAAAAATTCACCATAAAAGGCCTCATAAAAGCCCTGGCTGTAATATAATAATTTTTGTAAGGCTAGCGGTGTAACTTCACCAAGCCCTCTTAATAAATATTTTATCACAACATCTATCTTATTTACAGTTTCAGGATTACTACTGCTTTTCTTTAAATCTTTAATAGCTTCAACCACCTTATCAAAAGCCTGGTTAGAAACTTTATCCCGATTCGAGTAAATAAGGGATTCCATGTAATTATAGTCATTTTTAATCTTCTTTAAAATATCAGAATAAGCCTTAGAAGGAATATCACCATCGAGATAACGAGTTAGAGTCGTTTCACCCCAACCAAGCATTAAAGATAAAGGCCTTTTACCAGCATTATATTGCTCAACTATTTTTCTGATCTCAGCCACAGTAATAATATCAGCCTCTTCACGATAGGCATGATCAATACTCTTTAAATTTTGGTCATGGAGTTCTGAGACAAAAATCTCTTCTCCGCAATTTCCGCAATATGCAGTCTTATTTAAATACTCAAACTGAAGTCCACGAATAGTCTTAGTTTCAATATTCTCTTTAACTTCATATTCAACGGTTTCTCGACATTCAGGGCAGAATAATTCCACCTGGCTCCCCTCCTTTAATCAATAATTTAAAATACACTATTAATACTAAATAGTCAATCAAATGTATTAATTAATACACTTATAAATAAAAAATAAATTATAAACAATTAAACGTTTTAAATATTACGATTTTATTCAAACACTTGTTTATATACTTCGCCCTTTCCCAAAAATCTCCTGCAAGAAATAAAAATATTTTCTCCATCTCCCAGGAGACCTGCCAGTTACCCGACGGTTACCAAGTAGTATCTCTGAGCATATTTCACAAAGTATTTTATAACATCTTCTTCAAGTTACCGTGTCTCCAGTTCCAA
>CAYONR010000201.1:0-3208 GCA_964405365.1 uncultured Halanaerobiaceae bacterium | reverse complement strand
TAATAATTGATATTCCAGCAATCATCATTCCTGTAATCACAGTAATAATAATAGATGAATATTTTGGTCTAAGGCCAAAGAGCGATATTCTCTTTTTACCCAGTTTCATACCTATCTGATCACCAAGATAAGCGATCAGGCCTGATAATAATATTAGTAACAGGATTAATCCAAATGCATACATAACCTGTCACCTACCTTCCTGTTTTATATAGTAAGACCGATCCAACACCGGCAAAAACAATATTCTGCAACCAGGCACCAAACCAGGGTGGTATCGCTCCCTGACTGCCCATGGCATCGCCTAATGTCATCAGTCCATAATAAATAAAGATTATTACAACACTTAAACCCATTCCAGTTGCCGAGCCACCCTGCCTCTTTGGCTTCATCCCCAGTGGAGCAGCCATTAAAGCAAAGATAAAGCTAGCAAAGGGCACCGAAATCTTCTGATGCCAGAAGACTCTCTCTTCAAAAACATCCCGGCCCTGACTTCTCATAACAGCAATATATTCACTCAATTCCCATAAAGTCATCTCATCAGTATCTCTATCTAATTCAGCTATCCGGTCCGGTGATTCAATCTCAGCTCTAACAATATATTCTGAAAAATCCATCTGGGCCACCCGGTCTCCAGCCCGAAGTTGATAGATCCTACCATCATAAAACTGCCAGCCATCCTCACGCCAGATAGCCCTATCAGCCTCTATCAATCTTGCCGGCCGACCATCCTCATACTCCTGGAGATTAACAACCTCCATCTCTCCGTCATCGGCACTAAACCGCCTGGTATATAATATAAAGTCAGGCCGATTTGTTGCCGAATCCAGAGGTGTCAAAAATAAATCATACTGAGTCCTGGGGCGCTCTTCACCGCCATGCTGGAACTCATAGACCATCTGGCTATAGCGATAATTGGCCTCAGGCACAACAAATTCATTAATGGCTATTCCACCAAAGCTAGCCAGCAGTCCAACAATCAATGCCGGCAAAATCAATTTTCTCAAACTATAACCACCCGCCCTGAAGGCCGTAATCTCTGAATCTCCATTTAACCTGCTATAAGCTAAAATCGTCGCCAGCAGCGTCGCCATCGGAAAGGTATAAACTATTATTTGGGGAAGACTCAGCAGAAAAAGCTCCACTGTCGTCAAAATAGATACATCAAAATTAGAATAGAAATCAGCCAGCCTAAAAAGAATATCCGTCCCTACAAAAATAGCTGTAAAAGCTCCAATTCCAAAGATAAAAGGCTGGATTAACTCTTTCAAAATATATTTTAGATAAATCTTCATTATTAAATCTCCCTAATTAAAGAAACATTTATTATATAAATTTCAGATTACAACTTAAAATTCCGGCAATTTTAAAGTCTGAATTTTTCCCCGAGATAAAACTCCCTGGCAATCTTGCTGTCGGCAACCTCTTCAGAATTACCGGACAATAAGATTTCTCCTTCATGCATGATATAGGCTCTGTCAGTTATTGATAGAGTCTCCCTGACACTATGATCAGTAATTAAAACTCCTAACCCCTTATCCTTTAAAAACCTGATAATATCCTGAATATCATTAACAGCTATCGGATCGACCCCAGAAAACGGCTCATCTAACAGAATAAAGGCGGGGTCAGTCGTCATCGATCTTGCAATCTCAACCCTCCGGCGCTCACCACCAGAAAGCTGGAAAGCCTTTCTATCCCGCAAATGACTAATACCGAGTTCATCCATTAAATCCTCGGCCTTCTGCTGTTGCTCTTTCTTCGAAAGATCCTGACCTTCAAGAATAGCCAGCAGATTGTCCTTTACATTAAGTTTTCTGAAAACCGAAGCATCCTGAGCCAGATAACCGACACCTTTTCTGGCCCGCTTATACATCTGCAATTCAGTAATATTCTCGTCATCTAAAAAGACCTCACCGCCATTGGGCTCAATCATCCCGACAATCATATAAAAAGTCGTAGTCTTACCAGCTCCATTGGGACCTAAAAGTCCAACAATCTCGCCCCGTTTTACCTCTATATCAACATTATCAACAACTTTAATATCATTATATTCTTTAGTTAAACCTTTGCCTCTTAAACTCATTCTATACCACCCTCAGGCAGCTGCATTCTGGCCTGGCCTGAAAGTTTAATTTTATCTCCTGCAAGATCAACTTCAACCTCATCACTTGAAAATTCCTGCTGGCCTCTCCGGCCTTCAACATTACCTCTCAGATAAACCATCTCTTCAGCCATCAAGTATTCAACCTCATCTGAAGTTGCATCAAGCTCAGCATACTGAACTCTTGGACGCCCTGTCAAAAAAGCTCTCTCACCTATCAACTCATAGATTAATTCATCTGCCTCAATATTTAAATCTGGTCCGGTAACTACAACATTATCATAAAATCTTGCTTCCTGCTCCAGGCTGTGAAATTCTCCTAACTCACCAGTTATTTCAAGCTCATCTACATTTAAACGGGCATTACCTCTGGCCTCAAAAATATATTCATCATCTTCTAAGGCAGTTATTTCAAGCTCATCACCGGAAATCTCTCTAACAGCTCCAACCGGTCCTGCCAGCAAAACCAATCCGGCAACTAATATTATAATTGCAATAATTCCTGTCTTTTTAAAATTCATCCAGTTCATCATCTTCTGCCTCCCATGTAACCCGGGCCTGATTATCTGCACTCCGATAAATTATCAGAGTCTTTAAATCACCTGTCGCATCAAAGCTGCCACCCCGAGCTGTAAAATTATCTGTTCTTATCTCAGTATCTCCCTGAGAAGAGATGATATTTGTCTTTTGATCCCAGACAATATTCTCAGAAATAAAGATATAACGGTCGCTCTCAAGTCTAGCCGACCCAAGCAACTCTAGAATTCCTTCTTCTTCCTGATAAAGACCGGCATCACTCTCCAACCAGTAAGCAACTGTTTCAGAAAACTCATCAACATCAGCTAAAAAAGCCTCAACATCAACTGGCTCCAGTTCAAGTTCTCCAGTCCTTTCAAGCTGTCTGATCAGCTCAGATTCTAGCTGCCATCTGGTCTCATCGTCATCACTATAAAGATTCAAACTCCCTGAGCGTATCTCCTGTCCAGGCTCATCCAGTCTATCATCAACCTCTTCTTCCGCCACTGGCTCGTCAGTTTCCTCTACTTCTCCATTCTCACAGCCAGCCAGCATTCCAATAGTTAATACCATTATAACAAAAAATAT
>CAYONR010000200.1:0-3228 GCA_964405365.1 uncultured Halanaerobiaceae bacterium | reverse complement strand
GAAAGAAGTTAATCAGCTTGCTTTAGAAGTAGCTTATAATAGATATCCTGATAAGACCTACAGTGAATTACGAGATTCATTAAGTAGTTATACTGGCTTTCCAGCAGATAAGATTATAGCTGGAAATGGTTCTGATGAGTTGATCTTATTAAGTCTTTTAAAATATGGTGGAAGAGATAGTGTTATGATATCGCCGACTCCTACCTTTGGGATGTATAGTCACTATGCTAGAGTTACTGGAACTGAGATAAAGGAGGTTCCTTATCTCCTGGAAGATGATTTTGTATTTCCAGAAGATAGAGTTTTGGAGCTTGCAAAGAAGTTTGATGATGGAATTATATTTTTATGTTATCCAAATAATCCTACAGGGGAAAGACTATCATTGAGCTGGCTGGCTAAACTTTTAGCTGAAACTGAATTGATGGTGGTAGTTGATGAGGCCTATTATGAATTTTCCGGTAAGACTGCTATAGATTTGATAGCTAATAATAAGAATTTGATAGTGTTAAGAACTCTCTCTAAAGCTTTTGGGTTGGCAGGTCTTAGAGTTGGTTATTTAATGGCCAATAGGTCTGTAATAGATGATTTAAATGGAATTAGATCGCCATATAATATAAGTAATTATAGTGCTAAGATAGCATCTACTTTATTAGGATTTGAAGATGAATATAGAAAGCAATGGATAGAGATGAGAAGTGAAAGAATAAAATTAGAAGACATTCTGGACAAACATGACAGTATTACTGCTTTTCATTCTGAAGGTAACTTTATTCTTTTTAAGACGGAAATAGATGAAGAAAAGATTAAAGATAAATTATTAGAAAGAAATATTAAGATAAGATACTGGAATGACCTTGATATATTAGGTAAAGCTTTAAGGGTAAGTGTTGGGTTACCTAAAGAAAATGAGCTGTTTAAAAAAGAGATGACGTCAATTTTAGAGGGGGTTTGAGAATGGTTAAGCTAGAAAGAAATACAAAAGAAACTTCTATTGAGCTAGAGTTAGATTTATTTGGCGAAGGAGATTATGATATAAATACTGGGATTGGGTTTTTTGATCATATGCTTGAACTCTGGTGTAAACATGGTTTTATAGATTTGAAGCTGAAGGCAGAAGGAGATCTTGAGATTGATAAGCATCATACAGTTGAAGATATTGGGATTCTGCTTGGCCAGGCGATAAATAAACAGTTAGGCCAGCGAGGTGGAATTACAAGATATGGCGATTTTACTCTGCCAATGGATGAAGTTTTAGTACAGGCAGTTGTTGATTTAGGAGGAAGGTCATATTATAAAAGTAATATAGAGTCTGATAGAAATGAGATAAATGGATTTCCGATTGAATTAATAGACGAGTTTTTTAGAGCTTTAACTAGCAATGGCTGTTTAAATCTTCATTTAGTGGTGATCAGGAATGGTAATGCTCATCATTTAATCGAAGGCTCTTTTAAAGCTTTTGCCAGGGCAGTGGACCAGGCTTTAAGACCTGATGATAGATTGGAAGGAAGGCCATTATCAACTAAAGGGAGCCTTGGAGAGAGTGGCAGGCATTGATTGGGATAATTGATTATGGTGCAGGAAATATAGGGAATGTAGAAAGAGCGTTTAGATATTTGAATAAAGAGACATGTATTATAGATAATGGTGATAATATTGATAATGAGCTTTCTCTTTTAGTCTTGCCAGGTGTTGGCTCTTTTGCAGCAGGAATGGCAGGGTTAGAGAAACGGGATTTGGTTAAACCTATCCTGGAATATATTGAATCAGGTAGACCTTTTTTAGGGATCTGTCTTGGCCTGCAACTTTTATTTGCAAGGAGTAAAGAAAGTGGCATGGTTTCAGGCCTGGAGATTTTTGATGAAGAATGTTTAAGGTTTGATTCAGATAAGATTAGAAGAGTGCCTCAGATCGGCTGGAATAAAATAGAGACTATGTTAGAATCAGAAGCATTTAATCAGCTACCTGATTATTATTTCTATTTTGTTCATAGTTATTTTGTGCCGGTAATTGATAGTCTGACAATTGCTAAATCTGATTACGGTGGCCAGGAATTTACCACTATTCTTAGAAAAGAAAATGTCTGGGGGATTCAGCCCCACCCTGAAAAGAGTGGCAAGACAGGATTAAAGTTTTTAGAGAATTTGATTGGAGTGATTAAATGATAGTAATTCCAGCAATTGATATTATAGATGGTAAAGCAGTAAGATTAACAAAAGGTGATTATGATAAAGAGGAAGTAATGGATATGGATCCTGTTGCTAGAGCTAGAGGTTTTAAAGAAGATGGGGCCAGTGAGATTCATTTAGTCGATCTAGATGGAGCTAAAGCAGGGAAACCGGTCAATCAGGAGTTGATTGAAGAGATTTGTTCTATAACTGGAATGGTTAGCGAGATAGGTGGCGGGATTAGAAATTATGATTTTGCAGAATCATATCTTAAAGTTGCAGACGCTGTTGTAATCGGGACTGCTGCAATTAGAAAACCTGAACTGCCTGTTGAGCTTGCTAAAGAATATGGCAGCGGAAGGGTTATAGTTGGTTTAGATGCTAGAGATGGTAAGATAGCTCTTTCAGGTTGGGAAGAAGATACTGAGATTCAAGTTGAAGAGGTTATTGAAGATTTTATTAGCAAAGGAATTAAAAGATTTATTTATACTGATATTGATAAAGATGGGATGCTTGAAGGGCCTAACTTTGAATATATTGAGAGATTGTTGGGTTACGGAGTTGAAATTACAGCATCTGGAGGTATTACTACTTTAGATGATTTAAAAAAGTTAGATTCGATTGGAGTTAAAAGGGCAATAGTCGGTAAGGCAATTTATAAAGGTATAATTAATATTAAAAAAGTCTGGCAGGAGGGATTGTAATATGCTAACTAAAAGATTAATACCCTGCCTGGATGTTAAAGATGGAAGGGTTGTTAAAGGAGAGAAGTTTGTTGATTTAAAAGACCAGGGTGATCCAGTGGAGATGGCTAAAGATTATAATAAATCTGGTGCTGATGAGCTGGTATTTTTAGATATTACTGCAACTAAAGAAAATAGGGAGACAATAAAGAATTTAGCGATTGAAGTTTCTAAAAATCTCTTTATTCCCTTTACAGTTGGTGGTGGGATTAAATCAATTGCTGATTTTAAAGATTTAATTCAGGCCGGTGCTGATAAGGTAGCCATCAATTCAGCTGCTGTCAGGGACCCTGACCTGATTACTAGAGCTGCTAAAGAAT
>CAYONR010000199.1:0-3232 GCA_964405365.1 uncultured Halanaerobiaceae bacterium | reverse complement strand
TAAGGCCGACTGAAGCTTTTTTCACCTATATTAAGATTTCTATCTTTGCTGGTATTCTTGTAGCTCTGCCATTTTTATTATATCAGTTTTGGAGTTTTGTTCTACCGGCACTGCATGATAATGAAAAAAAATATATCAATCTGCTTTTACCAATTTCATTATTTATGTTTGCCCTTGGCATAGCTTTTGGTTTCGCAGTTGTTTTACCTTTAGGAATGAGATTTCTATTGAATTTTGGTAGTGCAGAGCTTTCTGCAATGATTTCTATCAGCCATTATGTCTCATTTCTATTAACCTTACTCCTGCCTTTTGGGTTGATATTTCAATTGCCTTTGGTATTAAATCTGATGGTGAAGTTAGGAATTGTAAAGATTGATACATTAACAATGTTTCGCAAATATATAATTGTCTTGATATTTATTCTTAGTGCAATTTTAACACCGCCAGATATAATTACTCAGTTGTTTATGGCAGGACCATTGATCTTATTATATGAAGGAAGTATTTTAATTGCTAAAATAATCAATTAAATTTTAATAGTTAATGATATGGGCCAGTAGCTTATTTGTAAGTTGCTGGTTTTCTTTATTATAATTATTTATTTTATTATATTGACAATATTAGAAAATAACTATATACTTCAATTAAAGAGAAATGGAGGGGATTGAATGAGTAAAAGCAGAATTTTTGGGTTAATCTTAATACTATTAGGTGGATTTATAATTTTAAATAATGCTGGAGTTATTGATGTAGGTATTGGGGAAATAATTTCAACATATTGGCCTTTAATTTTAATTTTCGCTGGAATTTATAATTTAATTACTAACTCTGCAGGCAGGCTTGGAGGTATAATAATTTTGCTGATTGGGTTTTTCTTTCAGCTGAATAATTTAGAATATCTTGCTATTTCAGAATACATTTCTTTCTGGCCAGTCATATTTATATTAATAGGAGTTAGTCTGCTTTTTGACAGTAAAAGTAAAAATAGAGAAATTGATAGAGAAAAGCTAAATATTTTTAACATATTTTCAGGAAGTGAATACAGGATAATTTCAAATAATTTTAAAGGCGGTAGTTCGATTACTATTTTTGGTGGTGCTGATTTAGATTTAAGCGGAGCAGATATCTTAGAAGATGAGGCCAGACTTGATGTCTTTACACTTTTTGGGGGAGTAGATATTTATGTTCCTGATGATTGGCAGATAATTGTTAAAGGTTTGCCTGTTTTTGGAGGCTGGGATAATTTGACCAGACAGAATATAAATTTAGATAATCCCAAAGTATTATCAATTAGTTGTCTGGCTATCTTTGGTGGTGTAGATATAAAAAATAAAAAATAAGCAAGAATATCTTGACATTGAAAGTTATATAATATATTATCTTATTAACTTATTAAAATAAAGGGGTGATTAAAATGGCAATAGAATCAGCCGATGGTGATTATGTCACAATTAAAGCCCTTGAAGATGGTGTTACAATAATTGGCCTGACAAGAGGTAGACAAACAAAATTTCACCACACAGAGAAATTGGATAAAGGTGAAATTATGATAGCCCAATTCACTGAAAACACCTCAGCGATAAAAATAAGAGGAAATGCAAAAATATTAACTAAACATGGAGAAATAGAATCAGAATAGATTTAAACATAAAATTGAATATAGATTTAGACTAGAAGAGATTAGACTGGATTAGATGAGTGGAGATGAGCCAGGCAATTTAATGTAACAAATAACTATGCCTTATTATAGCCACAGAATTCAGTTTCTGTGGTTTTTTTATATTTAAGAAGAAAAGATCTTATTAATAAAAACTTAAATTAGGAGAGATGAGAAGAGATGAGAAATCAACTAAGTAAAAAAAGAGTTCAAAAGAAGCAGATTAAGAATGCTGATGGTATTTTTGGAGACTATGGTGGAAGATATGTTCCGGAACAACTCATGCCAGCTTTACAGGAGCTAGAAGAAGCATTTCTCAAGTATTATGATGATGAAGATTTTCTTGAAGAATTTAATTATTATTTAAAGGAAGCTGTTGGCCGTCCTAATCCCTTATACTATTCTGAAAGATTAACTGAATATTATGGTGGAGCTAAAATTTATTTAAAAAGAGAAGATTTAAATCATATGGGAGCCCATAAGATTAATAATACACTTGGGCAGATACTTCTGGCGAAAAGAATGGGCAAGGAGAAAGTAATTGCTGAAACAGGAGCAGGTCAGCATGGAGTGGCCACTGCAACAGTTGCTGCAATGTTTGGGATGGAATGTGAAATATTCATGGGGGCAGAAGATGCTAGAAGGCAGGCTTTAAATGTATTTAGAATGAAATTGCTAGGGGCAAAAGTCAATGAAGTTACTGCAGGAACTGAAACTTTAACTGATGCAGTTGATGCTGCAATCGGTTATTGGGTTGAGAATTCAGAGGATACTTTTTATTTATTAGGGTCTGCAGTTGGTCCACATCCTTATCCGGTAATGGTCAGAGAATTTCAATCAGTTATCGGTATAGAAGCTAGAAGACAAGTTTTACAGTCAGAAGGAAAACTGCCAGATTATCTTGTAGCCTGTGTTGGTGGAGGAAGTAATGCTATTGGTCTTTTTCATCCATTTTTAGAGGATGAATCAGTAAAAATGATAGGAGTAGAGGCTGCAGGTGAAGGATTAAATACTTCAAAGCATGCGGCAACATTTACTAAAGGTAATCCTGGTATTATTCATGGGTATAAAAGCTACTTACTCCAGGATGAGTCTGGCAAGGTGCCTCCAGTATATTCTATTTCAGCAGGTTTAGATTATCCAGGAGTAGGTCCAGAACATAGTTATTTAAAAGACAGTGGCCGGTCAGAATATAAATCTGCGACTGATGAGGAAGCAGTTAGCGCTTTAAAACTATTATCTGAAAAAGAAGGAATAATTCCAGCTTTAGAATCTTCTCATGCACTGGCTTATTTAGAAAAATTAGCACCTGCTTTAGAAAAAAATCAAGTTATAATAGTAAATTTATCAGGTCGTGGTGACAAGGATGTTTATTCAGTAGCAGATCATCTTGGTGCCGATTTATAATATTTTAAATACAACATCTCCTTCAGGTTTATTTAACATAAATAATTAGCCAGAATATAAAGGAATTTATTATTGAGTGAAGAAGTAATAATTAATAGAAAGGTTTAATATTTATACTAACTTGAGGGGGATAATTATGTTAGATTGTGTTCAGGGTTTAAATATTTT
>CAYONR010000198.1:0-3262 GCA_964405365.1 uncultured Halanaerobiaceae bacterium | reverse complement strand
TAGCTATTAAAGCAGGAAAAATTGAAACGATGACAGAGGCAGGAACTTTAAAAGATGGTGTGATCCTTATTGAAGATGGCAGGATTAAAGTTATTGGTGAGAATATCGATATTCCAGAAGAGGCTGAGGTTTATGATTATGGTGATAAGACAATTCTGCCAGGCTTAATTGATGCCCATACCCATTTAGGTATTGGCGAAGAAGGTATTGGCTGGGAAGGAAAAGATTATAATGAGACTACCAGCCCGGTAACACCTGAGCTGAGGGCGATTGATGCTATTAATCCAGCTGATTTAGGCTTAGAAGATGCCAGAAAGAGCGGGATTACATCGGTAATGGTGGCTCCAGGTAGTGCCAATGTTATTGGTGGAGAATGCCTGGCTATGAAGACCAATGGGAAATATGTAGATGATATGATTATTAAAAATCCTGTTGGAATTAAGGCTGCCTTTGGTGAAAATCCAAAAAGGGTTTATGGAGAGCAGAAGAAATCTCCAAGTACCAGGATGGCTGTTGCAGCTGAGATGCGCAAGGTTTTTATGGAGACTGAGGATTATATCAAGAATAAAGAAAATGATGAAGATGGTTCTTTTAAGCGAGATATTAAGTTTGAGAGTTTAGCCAGGGTTATTAATGGAGAGATGCCTTTGAAGACCCATGCTCATAGAGCTGATGATATTATGACTGCTTTAAGGATTGCAGATGAATTTTCAATTGATCTAACGATTGAACATTGTACTGAAGGTCATAAGATTGCAGAAAGACTGGCTGAAGCCGGTGTTCCAGCGATAGTTGGGCCAAGTCTGACCACAAGATCTAAAGTAGAAGTTAAGGATCGAGATTTCAAAACTGCTGCAGTACTTGCTGAAGCCGGGGTTAAAGTTGCTCTAATGAGTGATCATCCTGTGATACCAGTGGATAATCTGATGGTCTATGCTGCTTTAGCAGTTAAAGCTGGTCTGGAACGGGCTGAGGCTTATAAATCGGTCACTATTAACCCGGCAGAGATTTTAGGTATCGATGATAGGGTAGGTAGCTTAGACGCCGGTAAAGATGCTGATTTGGTTGTTTATTCAGGTGATCCACTGGATATAGCTGCTAATGTTGAGGCGGTTTATATATCAGGCGATAAGATATAAATTTATTTATGAGGAAAGAGAACTTAATTTAATAGGATTTAATTATCTCGATCAGGGTAAATTCTGGTCGGGATTTTTTATTTAAAAAAACGATTTGTTTTTTTAGTCGGTTATGTTATAATAAGAACAAAGTTTTGTTATTAATTTCTCAATATTAGCACATTAAAGGGGGTAAAGGGGATGTTGATTGATGAAATAAAAAAAATTTTGGCAGCAGAAGATTTATATCAGCCTGAATTTACTTATGAAGATAGAGATATAACGACTGCCTGTGGGGCAGATTTAATGAGTGATGTACTGGCTTTTTCTCAGGAGAAGACTCTTTTATTAACAGGGTTAGTAAATCCTCAGGTTGTTAGAACTGCAGAGATGACAGATATTGAACTGATTATATTTGTGAGAGGTAAACAGCCACCTGAGGATACAATTAAGCTTGCTAAAGAGAAAGAAATTATGCTTTTAAAATGTAATTATTCATTATTTCATAGTTGTGGTCTTCTTTATCAGCATGGGATTAAGCCTGAGAATATTATAGGGACTGGATGAATATGAAAAAAGAGCTGCTGATAAACTCAGAGGTTAGAGAAGGGGATTTTAAGCGTGGCGGAGAGGTTTCCAGTAAATTAAAGGATACTTTAAAACAGTTAGATTTAGATTCAAAGATTATTAGAAAAGCCTCGATAATAGCTTATGAACTTGAGATGAATATTATTATCCATTCCCAGGGCGGGAAATTAAAAGTTAAGATATCTCCTGAAGAGGTATTAATTATTGCTGAAGATGATGGTCCAGGGATTGAGAATATAGATAAAGCTCTGACTCCAGGATTTTCTACTGCTGGCAATGAAATTAGAGAACTTGGGTTTGGAGCTGGAATGGGGCTTTGTAATGTAAATAAATTTTCTGATATGATGGATATAGAAAGTAGTACCCAGGGTACAGTGGTTAGAGCAGGGATTAATTTTTAAGGAGGCAATCATGGATAAGACCCATTCGGTTTTTTTAATAGAGGAGGAATGTGAGGGCTGCACTAATTGTGTTAAAAACTGCCCAACTAAGGCCATTAGAGTGCATCAGGGGCGGGCGTCGATTAAAGAGGAGTATTGTATTGATTGTGCTGCCTGTATAAGAAACTGCCAGTATCATGCTAAAGAGGCTCTGACAACAGAGTTAGAAGAGGCTTTAGCTGGTGAAAATAACATAGCTTTGATACCGCCGAGTTTTTATGCTCAACTTCCTCCTGAATATAATTTAAGTAAAATTAAGCAGAAATTAATAAGTTTAGGTTTTGCTGGAGCTGTTAATGTTTCGATAGGGGCAACGATTTATTCGGGCTGGATGAAGAATATTTTAAGTAATAAAGAGTCTGGTGAACCTTTGATTTCTTCTGCCTGTCCAGTAGTCGTAAGATATATTAGGTTGCTATATCCAGAATTATTAGATTTGATAGTTAAATATGATAGCCCTCTTGAGATAACAGTTAAGCTAATAAATAATGAATTAAAAAATGAATATCCTGATCAAGATTTTAACTTTTATTTTATCACACCCTGTCCGGCCAAGCATACTGCTGTTTATTATCCACCAGGGAAGAAAAAGAGTCTGCTTTCAGGGGCGATTGGAGTAGATGATATTTATAATCCTATCTTGAAAGCTGATCTAGCCAGGAAGAATACAGGAGCTCAGAATTATTTAGACAGGATAGAAAAGGACTTTCCTTTTATTTCAGCACTGGCCTGGGGTAGATCTGGAGGAGAAGAGGAGAATTTAGATAAAGTTAATGGTAGAAAGATTATTAAAGTAGATGGGTTAGAGAGAATAAAGATGGTTCTTGATGATTTAGAAAATGATAATCTTAGTGGAATTGATTATTTAGAGATGACTGCCTGTCCAGGAGGCTGTTTAGGTGGCGTCTTGAATATAATTAATCCTTTCCAGGGGATAATTAATTTAGAGAAGGCAATCAGCCAGGAGTATAGAGAAGTTGAAGCTTATAAGGCTGAAGAGAAGCCGACAGAAGCAAATTCTATTGAGAGTTTTGAGCAGCCAGAGATTATGCCTGATAAAGATAAGGCCGGTAGCTTTGAGACTGCTCTGGCCAGATGGCAGGCTTTAGAAGCTGA
>CAYONR010000197.1:0-3272 GCA_964405365.1 uncultured Halanaerobiaceae bacterium | reverse complement strand
TCATAATAAGGCTGTCCAATGAATGCTGCTGGTCCTGAGGTAACTCCTACCGAGCCAATAGTAATAGTATTATCATCTACACCCTGCGATGATGCCATAACTAAACCAGGTAATAACAATGCTGCCACCAAAACCATAACTCCAATTTTACTAAACTTCTTTAACATTTTAACTCCTCCTTTAATTTAATTAACATCTCTTATCCATTTATATTAATGCTTGCTGCCTAGATAAGCCTCTATAACCTTTTCATCACTGGCTAAATCTTTTGCATTACCAGAATGAACCATCTCACCTGTTTCTAAAATATAAGCTCTATTAGCCACTTTTAATGCCATATTGGCATTCTGCTCAACTAATAAAATCGTAACTCCTTCAGAATTGATTTTCTTAATTATTTTAAATATATCTTTTACAATTAATGGTGCCAATCCAAGTGAAGGTTCATCTAGCATTAAAAGTTCTGGTTCAGCCATCAAACCCCTTGCTATAGCAAGCATTTGTTGTTCTCCACCTGATAAGGTTCCCCCTTTTTGTTGTCTTCTGTCCGATAAAGCAGGAAAATATTCAAAAATATCACCTAGTTTATCTCTCCAGTCAGTAGATTTCCTAATTCTATAAGCACCAATTTTAAGATTTTCTTCAACAGTTAAAGCCGGAAATATTTGTCTTCCCTCAGGTATATGAATAATCCCCTGATCCACAATTGCTTCAGGTTCCATACCAGTTATTTTATTATCTCTAAAAGATACATTGCCTTCTCTTGGTTCTAGTAAACCTGAGATTACTTTTAATGTTGACGATTTCCCTGCTCCATTAGCGCCTAATAATGAGACTATTTCTCCTTCTTTTACCTCCAGATTGATATTATTAAGAGCATTTATATTACCATAGTATGCTGAAACATTATTTAATTTAAGCATTATAAGTCATCGTCCCCTCCTAAGTATGCTTCCTGAACTTCAGGACTTGCTTGAATTTCTTTTGGGGTACCCTGCATAATAGATTTACCAAAATTAATCGCAACTATCTCATCACATATATCCATTACTAATCCCATATCATGCTCTACTAAGAAAATAGTAAGATTATATTCATCTCTAATTTTCAAGAGAAAATCAGATAATTCATCTGTTTCTGAATCATTCATACCAGCTGCCGGTTCATCTAACAAAATGATATCTGGCTCTGACATTAAAACTCTGCCTAGTTCTAATAATTTCTGAACTCCATATGGTTGAGAATCTGCAAATTGATATGCTAAATTTTTTAAACCGAGAAAGGCTAAAATTTTCATTGCTTTTTCTTTGGCTTTATTTTCTTTATTTTTAAATCCTGGTAATCTAAATCCTTCTATTAAAAAGTTAGTTTTAATATTATTATGAGCTCCTACCATCATATTATCTAAAACTGTCATCTTACCAAACAATTCTACATTCTGAAAAGTTCTGGCAAGCCCGAAATCAGCAACCTGATGTGATTTATAATCAAGTAAATCTATTTCATTATTTTTAGTTCTTAAAATCACTTCACCTTCTTCAGGATCATAAAATCTTGTGATTGAGTTAAAAACTGTAGTTTTGCCAGCACCATTTGGGCCAATCAATCCAAATATGCTACCTTTTTCAACTTCAAAACTTAAATTGTCTACTGCAACTAACCCACCAAATCTTTTAGTCATATTCTTAACTTTTAATATTTTCATTTTTAGTCATCACCGCCTGCACTGTCAACGTTCAATCTTTTATAATAAAATGGCTGAATAAATTTATAATCAAACCAATTATAAATTCCTATAGGCATAAATCTAATAACTAATATCATTGCAAGCCCGGTTAATATAAAATTTATATTATTGATTCCTCCTATAATTGGTAAATCCTGAACCATTCTGGGCACTAGTACTAAGAAACCTGCTCCAGCAATAGAACCACCAATTGAAGCTAATCCTCCAATTACAACCATAGCAAGCATATCCAAAGAAAGTGCTGCTCCCCAGGTTGAAGGGTGTACATACCTTTCTGCATAAGCATATAAAGATCCCGCCAGCCCAACATAAAATGCACTTAAAGCAAAAGCTATTAATTTATATTTAAATAAACTGATTCCCATTGCTTGAGCTGCATGACTACTATCTCTCATTGCCGATAGAGCTCTTCCAGTTTTAGATTTAATTAAATTATAGGTGAATAATACGACTAAAAATAAAATTACAGTTGATAATAAAAGAAAATGTCTTGAATTATTAAAAGTAAAGCCAAAAATTTCAGGTCGGCTTAACCGAGCTCCTGAAAAACCATTTGTAAACCAAACCCACTCTCTAAAAACAAATTCAATAGTAACTCCTATACCTAATGTTGCTATAGCTAAATAAAGCCTCTCTAATCTTAATGCTACTAACCCTAAAACAATTCCAAATGTCATTGGAATTAATCCTGATAAAATTAAAGTCGGTAAAAATCCCAGACCATAATTATTACTAATAAATGCAGTTAGATAAGCTCCGAATCCCATAAAAGCAGCATGTCCTAAAGAAATTTGGCCTGCATAGCCGAGTAAAATATTAAAGCCTATTGCTACAATACTAAAATATACCACCCTTATTAAAAGATTAACTGTTCTACTTGCAAATAAACCTAATTGTAGATCAATAAATACAATTATCATAAAAATTATTGTTCCTAAAATATACTTAAAATAAGGATTATTATTGAATAAATTCATAATCGCCATACTTACACCTTCTTTTTCGGTATTTCACCAAAGAGTCCATAAGGTTTAAAAATAAGAATTATAATTAAAAAACCATAAACTATTACTGTTTGCCAATTAGTTGATATATAATAACCTACCAGGTTATCTAAAATCCCAATCATTAATCCACCTACAACCGGTCCTACAAAAGAAGTAAAACCTCCTAGAACAGCGGCAATAAATGATTTAAGATGAACATCTGCCATCATACCAGTGTAAACGTTGGTTGCTGGAGCAATCATTAAACCTGCTATAGCTCCCATCATTGTAGCCATAATCCAGGTAAAAGCAGTTACTTTTTTTGTTGGAACCCCCATTAATTTTGCCACTTTATCATTTTGGGCTGTTGCCCTTATTGCCACACCAAACATGGTAAACTTAATCATATAAAATAATCCAAGCATAATGGCAATAGCAATTCCTATAACAAAAAATGAATGAGGTCTGATTATCATATTACTTATTCTTATATGTCCAGGAATAGCTCTTTGCATATAATGAGAATCTGTACCAAAAAT
>CAYONR010000196.1:0-3311 GCA_964405365.1 uncultured Halanaerobiaceae bacterium | reverse complement strand
ATAAAGGAGTGGTCAAAATTTTAATTCAATGTACAAAGAAATTACTGGATCAGTTGCAAGTAGAACCTGAAAAAACGGAAAAGGAAAAGCCCCTGTTTTCCTGGCATGCCAATTTAAAAAGGATTAACCATAGAAAAACGGTTATTCTGGTGAATGATTATAATCGTTATATTATTGTGCTTTACGGGTTAAAAGCCGATAATTTCAAGCAAATGGGAAAGCATATTATTGAAGCGACCAAGAAGACTTTTGAAAAAGAATGTATTAAAAAGGATTTAATTGATGAATTCATAAATTTCTCTCCTAATGTTACCTATACTAAAACGAAAAATCGTTCAAAGGTTGCTATGATGAATGAGGGTTGTAAATTTGCGGGATATTTTACTGAAAAACTAATAGAGGATTCAATATATCAGCCAGTTCTTAGTAAATATATCAGCAAAAGATTGGTGGGAGATGGTCAGGGAAATTATATGAGACCGGCTGAAGAAATGTATGGAGATATAAAAAAATTAACAGAACGAAGTTCAATTTTTGGCTGTAGGGCTGTCAAAATTAAAGTCACCTTGAGTCTCGAAGATTATAATATATGGCGTAGATTGGTGGTCCCAATGACTATAACATTTAAACAGTTACATGAAATTATACAGGCTGCATTTGGCTGGAAAGACTATCATCTACATGAATTTTATATTTTTGATGAAAAAGCGGTAAAACATAATCCAGTCGAGTTATTTAATCGTGGTGATATTGAACCTGTGATTAATCTGGTTGGGGATGAAGAAGATTTGAATTATTCTGGTGATGTCCCTATGAAATTGGAAAAAGGGATTGAGATTTCAGAATATATTCCTGTTCTAATGATATATAATTATGATTATGGAGATTACTGGCAGCATAGTATTGAAGTTGAAGAAATTATAGAAAACTATAATAAAAATTTCCCGATATGTTTTGACGGCAATGGAAATGCTCCTCCTGAAGATGTGGGGGGAGAAGGTGGTTTTGAGAGGTTTTTAGAAATAATTGCTAATGAAGATCATCCTGAATACCAGATAATGATTAACTGGGGAGAAAAGCAGGGATATAGTGAATTTAATATTGATGAGATTAATCGAAATTTAAAAAGGTAGTTTCAGGGGAAATGGAATTACAGTGGTATAACCGAAATCTATTGTTTCCAGGAAAAAAGTTATCAAAAGCCGACATTAGTTAGACCAGCAGGAGTTATTATTTTTTCATCTGAATGGACCAATTTAAAGTGAGGTACATCAGACATTTGCTGCACCTCCTGGGTGAAATAGTATAATATTGTTTAGCCTGTTTTACTCTTTTTTTAATCTGTATTGCAGTAACATTGCAGTAATCTTTATTTCCTATTTTAAAATAAATAGGTTTTTTAAATATGTAGATAAATATTTGATTGATTCGATAAATTAGATTATGTAATATAAGATTCAATGATTTGTTAATATATTGCAGGAAAAAATTATATTATATTGAATTTATATAAAGAACGATAATATAGAATAATGATAAATATGGCAGTTTTAAATACGCCATAATATTTAACATTAGATAAATTAGAATCATATCTCTGGGAGTCAGCCAATATTCTAAGAGGTAGTACTTATTGACTTTTTTATTATAAAAATTGTATACTCGAATTTTTGTTTTAAAGACTTAATAAAACATTAAAATCATTTCCTCTCTGGAGGGGCCCCGAAAATACAAGTTGAAAAGCCTATTATAATATAGATACAGAGATAAAACATTTTGAAAATTAGATTTATAAAAGGATTTTAAATGTCCAATACCTTGTTTATATTATTGCCTTTATTAGGAATTCTACAAGGTAATGTAAATAAACTTTTTAGCAGATTGGGATAAACTCATATGTGAATCTGTTAAGTTTACTAACTTATGGAATAATATGGGTTTAATTATGATTTTGTTCATAAAGAGAACTGCCGTGAGGTTGTTAGAAATGCTAAAAACATGAATCTTTATCACTCATAGTGGATGGTGATTTTTAATGGTTATAAATATAGGTTTAATTATTATAATACTCTTTGTTTTAATATTAGTTATCTTGAATATAATTATCTTCCATCATTGGAAAATTTCACGATACAATAAAAAGTTAGCTCAAAAAAAAGAAGCCTGGGAACCTGTGTTATTTGAATATTTAAGTGGTGATAGAACAGTTGAAAAAACAGCTGCCGCTTTAGGTAATGATTATAAGATAATAAAAGATTTTATAGTTCCCTATTTAAGAAATCTTAGTGGGAAAGACCATCAGCTCTTAAAAAAATTAGCTCATAAAACAGGACTTACTGATTATTATTTAAAAAAATTAGAAAAAGGCAGTAATACTAAAAAAATTAAAGCTGCTAATTTTTTGGGCAAAGTTGAAGATAAGAGAGCTTTAAAATTTTTAAGAGAAAATCTTAATAATAATGATAAAGATGTAATGACTACCGCAGCCTGGGCTATAGCAGAAATAGGAGAGGTAAAATATTTTACTTTGGTATTAAAGAAAATTATTAATCAGACCCAGTTGACTTATGAGGGTATTACCGAATTATTTATTCAATTTGGTGAAGATATCTGCAAAAAAATTGAAAATTTGCTTCTGGAGTGGCTGGAAAATAATATAGACCTGGAAACAATATATCAGACCAATAAACCGGTAATTATTTCTTTATTAATTGATTTATTGGGTCATTTTAATTATGTTCAGGGAACTTATTTATTTCAAGAGATCTTAAATAAGGAGACAGATTCAGAAATTATAATTCATATTTTTAAAGCACTAAACAAAATTGGGCAACCTGTAGATCTTGATTTAAAATCATATTTACAGCATGAAAACTGGGTGGTCAGAAGTCAGGCAGTTCGGTATGCAGGCATAATTAAAGAACAAAAGTATTTATCTATTTATAAAGAACTTCTGCAAGAGGATGATAACTGGTGGGTTAAGTATTATGCAGGTGAGACTATTTTAAAGATGGGAAAAATGAATGTTCTAAAAAGTTTGGCTGAGACTCAGACAGCAGGTTCAAAAATGAGTAATTATATTCTTAATAAAGATTAAAAAATAATTTAAACAGGAGATCAATAAATATGGATTTACTGGAGAGTATTATTTTAAGAATGGATTATCTGGCAATCATATATTTTTTGATCATTAATGGTACCTATATTTTATTAAATTTAACTGCTTTTTTCTCAATTCGTAGAAGCTGGTTTTTCCAGAGTGTGATTGATTATGATAAAACCTTTCAAAGTGAATTCTATAAACCCTTAAG
>CAYONR010000195.1:0-3317 GCA_964405365.1 uncultured Halanaerobiaceae bacterium | reverse complement strand
CTGTTGTATTATCCGGGGTAGTATTTTTCTTAATAGGTGCTGCCAATATTTTAGGCTGGGTAATTACTTATACAGGTTTAACTCAATTACTGGCTTCAACTTTTATTAATTTTAGTACAAATCGGATTATCCAATTATTAATGATTAATATATTATTTTTATTGGTTGGAATGTTTTTAGATATTGGTCCTGCTGTTGTTATTTTAGCCCCTATAGTTTCTCCAGTTATGGTACAATTAGGTTTCGATCCACTTCATTTTGCCATGGTAATGATGGTTAATGTTAATATTGGTAATGCAACACCTCCAATGGGAATGACTTTAATGGTCGCTTCTCAAATTGGAAAGGTACCTTATGAAAAAGCGGTTAAAGAGGTATTGCCATTTCTGGCAGCAGAGATTGCAGCTCTATTGTTAATTTCATATTTACCAGAACTAACACTTTGGATACCAAGAATAATGGGCTTAAGCTGGGGTTAAGGGGGAGTTAAAATGTTAGAAAGTGAATTTTATGATAGAATTAAAAAACTATTGATTGAGTTAGTTGAAATCCCATCATTATCTAATACCTATCAGGAAAGAGAAATTGGAGATTTTATTTTAAAGAAGTTGAAATCTCTAGATTATTTTAAGTCAAATCCTGATAACATTTTTTTTGAAGAGATAAAGAATGATCCTAATAATAGAGGTGCTATCGCAGCCTTTTTGAATAAGGGAGAAACTAATAAAACTATTATTTTTGTCAATCATTATGATGTTGTTGATACTCTTGATTATGGAAAGTATAAAAATCTAGCATTTAAACCAGAGAAATTAACAGGAATATATAAAGAGATTGGTCTTTATAATGAAATAATAGATAGATTTAAAAATAATGATAAGCCAGTAGAACTTCTTTTTGGCCGTGGCGTTTCCGATATGAAAGCCGGCCTGGCTGTAGAATTAACAATACTTGATTACTTATCAAAAGATGATGACTTTACAGGTAATATTCTTTTCTTATCTGTACCTGATGAAGAGAATACATCTTTAGGTATGCTTACAGCAGTTAAATTACTTGGAGACTTAAAAGAAGAATATGATTTAGAATATATTGGTGCTATTAATACTGAACCAACATTTCCTGGATATCCTGGAGATAATAGCAGATATATCTATACTGGTTCTTTAGGAAAAGCAGTTATGTTTTTTTATGGAGTAGGTTTAGAGACTCATGCCGGTGATGTATTAAGTGGTTTAAATGGCAATTTATTAATTGCAGAAATAATAAATGAATTAGAAGGAAATGTTTTATATAGTGATAGAATAGAAGGTTATGTGGCTCCACCTCCTACCTGTTTGAAAATGAGAGATTATAAGCGGCATTATTCTGCTCAAATTCCTCATACGTCTGCAGCCTATATTAACTTTTGTCTGGTAAAAGATAATGCAGCAGATTTAATGAGAATAATTAAAAAAGTTGCAGGGGAATCAGCTCAGAAGATTGAAAAAAGGATTAATAAAAACTTTAAAGAATATGCTGAACTTCAAGGGTTTTCAGCAGAAGAAAAATCTAATAAAGCCTGGGTTTGTTCTTTCGATGAGTTTTTGTCTGCTGCTCAGGAAAATAGTGGAGATGAAGTTAATCGGGTTATTAAAGAATTAATAAAATCAAATCAGGATATTGAAGTTCAGGAATTATGTCTTTTAATTGTAGATAAAATAAATGATTATGTTGATTTTTCTGGTCCTGGTATAGTAGTTGGTTTTACACCTCCATATTATCCGCCTGTGCTGGCAGATGAAAGTTTAGAATTGGATAAAAAAATATTGGAGATAGCAGAAAGTTTAGTTGAGGAGTCTGATAAATATGGTTACGAGGTGAAAACAGCTTCTGTCTTCCCTGGGATTTCAGATCTAAGTTACTTTAAATTAAATGATCTGGAAGAGATAAAAAATTCTTTTCAGATGAATTTGCCTGTCTGGGATAGCAAATATAGTTTGCCTTTAAAAGAGATGGCAGAGTTAAATGTTCCAGTAATGAATCTTAGTATGCATGGTTTTGATGCTCATAAGCATACAGAATGCCTGGAATTGAATTATAGTTTGAAAGTGGTTCCAGAGCTACTTAAAAAAGCCTGTTTTGATTTAATTGATTAATTATTATTAACGAATATAAGCGGAAAAAGTAAACGGACTGGATAAGACCTCTGATTTTAAATAATCAGAGGTCTTTGGTATTTCAATATATGATATCACAATATAATCTTGATAAAATATTTTTTGTAGTTTATAATTATTTTTAGCTTAAAAAGAGAGAGGTTACTATAATATGTTATTTGAACTAGATAGAATTTTATTTAATTTTTTATTTAATATATCCCTGGGAAATCAGTTGATTGGAGAACTGATGGTTATAATTACAGATTGGTCATCAGTTATATTTGTTCTTATTTATCTATCAGGTTTTGGAATACTTATCTTCAAAAATATATTTATTCATATAAATTCAGCTTAATTTATATGATAGACCATTACATCAACTTTTTTATTCATGTAAGTTGTCTTTTCGATTATCTCCCAACCTAGTTTGAGATAAAGACCAGTAGCATGTCTTGTAAAAAGGTAATATTTATCTAAACCAATATCTTTAACTTCCTGGTTTACCCTTGACACTAACTGAGTTGCTATTCCTTGTTCTCGTTCTTCAGGAAGAATATAGACATCTGCTAACCATGGACTTAGTTCTGGCCTAGTTTTCATATCGTCTTCAATTAATGATGCGGTTCCTACAGGTTTATCATCAATTAAAGCGAGAAAGCAGGTTGGGACTTCTTTTTTATTTAGACGATTTTTTAAATCTTGATACCATTTGAATGGATTTGAGTCTTCATAATAAACTCCCCATTGATTATATAACCAGATACTGATTTCAGGTAAATGTTCTTTTGCTTCAACTAAATATTTTATCTCCATAGATATCACCACCTATTTAATTATTTCTACTTATATATTTCTTGATTGATTATTAATTCACCTGCAAGATATATAAATTTAAATAAATTAAAACAGGTAAAAGGTCTATAAATCTATAATAATCCTCATATTATAGATTGTTTTTGATATAATTAAAATAGAAGATAAATATTCCCCTTCTAGATAAGGCTCAATTTAATTCTTCTTTTTATTTTGGATTTATTATAGATTAAAATAAAAAGGAGGGGAGTAATTTGAGTAATCAATCTATCACTGAAATCTACCAGGAGATCCAGAAAACTCATTTGAAAGATCCAGAATGTTTAAACTTGATTTATAACTATCAGGTTAACTTAGATTACA
>CAYONR010000194.1:0-3348 GCA_964405365.1 uncultured Halanaerobiaceae bacterium | reverse complement strand
AACCTACTCCAGAAGAGATCGGCGAAGAAATGGATATGGATCCTGAAAAAGTACTCGAGGTCAAAAAGCTGACAATTAATCAGCAACCTGCTTCCCTGGATACACCTATTGGGGAAGAGAATGACAGTCAGTTGAAAGACTTTATTGAAGATCAGGACTCCCCTTCACCAGACCTTCTTGCTTCTTCAGAACTTTTAAAGGATCAGCTGGATAATGTTTTAGATACTTTAACTGATAGAGAAAAACGTGTAATCGAATTGAGATATGGACTTGAAGACGGTAGACAACGAACTCTTGAAGAAGTTGGTACTGAATTTGGAGTAACCAGAGAAAGAATCAGACAGATTCAAGCCAAGGCTTTAAGAAAGTTAAGACATCCGACTAGAAGTAAAGAATTAAAAGGCTATCTAAAACGTTAAATAAATTTAATAAGCAAACTAAATGGCAGCCAGTCGGCTGCCATTTTCTATTTAATCATTTTTATTAAATTCTACATATTCGAGACGGCTCTCCAAAAATCTAGCTAAAGTGTAAATCACATCTGATAGTCGATTAACAAATTTCTTGATCTCTTCTCTAATTTCAGCTTGTCTCCCTAAAGTTACAATTCTTCTTTCTGCCCGTCGACAGATTGTTCTTGCCTGATGGAGAGTGGCTGAAGCACGATTGCTTCCAGGAATAATGAAGCTAGATTTCTCTTCTTCATTCATTCTAGCTAAATATTTATCGATTATATCTTCAAGTTCTTCAATCTCTGGTTTATTTATCTTTTCAGGAAAGGTAGTCCCATCTGAAGTGGCTAATTCTCCAGCAACGTCAAAGAGTTGCCTCTGAATCTTAAATACCGCTTTGCTAATCTCTTCATCTGAAATAAATGTTCTAGCCAGACCTAGAGTTGAATTCAGTTCATCTATAGTCCCATAACTTTCGACTCTGATCGAATCTTTAGCCACCCTGGTATTATCATAGAGACTGGTTTCACCTTTATCGCCAGTTTTTGTATATATCTTCATAGATAATGCCCCCTATTTCAATTTTCTAAATTATAACATAGATATACCATATTATCTAGTAATTTAATTACTAATTAACTTAATATAGTAATTAAATAGCCCTATTCTTTACTATTCCTCTCAACAGTCGACCAAGTATATCTGAACCTGTAATAACTTTTTTCTGATCTGACCAGAGCAAAATTATATCTTCATCTACTACATCATCCTGGCTATGTTCAGGATTTACTTTTAATTTAGGGATTACCTGATCTAATGATTTTGTTTCATCCCTTATAATAATTGGACGATGGCAGTGACGATAGGGATTAAACCTTTTATTATTAAATAATGCTTCTCTAATAAATTCATCTGAATTTAAAGCCATTACAGGCTCTTGATTCTGATCTACTAAAATAACCCATTTGGTATCTGGCAGCTCAACTCTTCTTAAGAATGGATCACTAATCTCTGGCCTGATTTTAGGGAATACAGGCTTTCCCGCTTTAAATTCCATTCCGATAATACTTTTAGGTTCTATTGGTTCCCCCTCTTTTTTTATTGGCAGATCATCTAAAGCCAGAAAATTTAGAGCTCCTTTGCCTTCCATTTCTTGAATCTCAGTATCTGAAGACCGCATATGCAGTTTAACTAATTCCCTTAAATCCTCTTCGCGATAATAGGTTATAGCCTCTTTACCAAGCCAGCGATCTAAAAATAATGCTGTCGGCTTAGCTACAGGAAAAAGAATAAATTGATAAAATTTTAAAATTGGAGATAGCTTAGCAGCCATCTTAATCGCATTCCTTGAAAAATATGCTTGAGGAATAATTTCTCCAACAATAGTTATAACCACTGTAGAAAATAGAAAAGCTAAAACTCCTGCCAGTACAGAACCTGAAAGAAGTGATAAGAGAACATTAACTGCCACATTGCCCCATAAAATTGTAACAAGCAAAAAATTGGCATCGTCTCTTAATTTTAAAATCTTTTTGGCTTTTTTATTATCTTTTTCCACCTCAAGCTCCAGCTTTAATTTGCTTATATTGAAAAAAGCCAGATTAAGACCAGATAACATGCCCGACTGCGAAAGGCAAACAAAGATACCTATCCAGATTATAACTTCCATTAAAAACCTCCTCTAATTATATCTATTTGCAAATTCTTTTTTAATTTCATTTAATAATTCAGGCTTTTCTATAATATCAACTGCTGTTAATACCAAAGCACCAATAGCTTTCTTCATTTCCTGATATGCATATTCAGTTTTTGTTGCATCTCTAAATTCTCTGGAATGACCTGTTAACTCAACTTCAGTTATAGCAAAATATGGCTGAATAGTTGGACAGACATGGCTGACATCTCCAGCATCTGTTGATCCAGTTGCTTCTTCATTGTCATAAATCTCTCTAACACCCATCTTTTTTATATTTCTTATATAGGTCTGAGATAATTTTTGATTTGTTATCAGGTTTAAGCAAGGTGTTTCATAATAACTGCTCTCCAATTCTGTTCCTGCAGCCATTGAAGCACCATTAGCAGCATTCATTAATTTATCTTCTAGTTGACTTAAATATGATTTTGTTTCGGCTCTAATATAAAAATTAGTTACTGCCAGATCTGGCACTATATTAGCAGCCTCTCCTCCATTTGATACAATACCATGAATTCTGGCATCTTTACGGAGATGTTCTCTCATTGCATTGATATTATTAAAAGTATTAATTGCTGCATCCAGAGCATTAATGCCTTCTTCAGGGCTTGCTGAAGCATGTGAGGTCTTACCCTTGTAAGTAAATTTAATCGCCTTTAAAGCCAGTGATTTGCCGCTCTTATAATGATTAGATGAGGCATGAACTAACATAGCCACATCTACATTATCAAAGGCGCCTTTATTGGCCATTTCTACTTTGCCTGCATATGATTCTTCTGCAGGAGTTCCAAAAACTATAACCCTGCCTCCAATATTATCTATTAAATCTTTTAATACAATCCCAGCACCGGTGCTGACTGTTCCTAAGATATTATGACCACAGCCATGACCGATACCTGGCAAAGCGTCATATTCAGCTAAATACGATATAGTCGGCCCAGGCTTACCTGAATCATATACTGCTTTAAAGGCAGTGTCCATACTAAGATATGGGCGTTCTATTTCAAAACCATGACTTTCCAGTAAGTCTGTATGAGCTTTACTAGCCTTGAATTCCTGGTTACCTAATTCAGGGTTACCTAAAATAAATTCGTTTAAATCGATCAGATCTGTTTCAATATTATTAATCTTTTCTTTTATTAGATTAAGTTCCATGATATCACTCCGTCATTAATTTTATTATTGCTATCTGCTATTGAATTC
>CAYONR010000193.1:0-3410 GCA_964405365.1 uncultured Halanaerobiaceae bacterium | reverse complement strand
CTGGTTTATCAATATCAAAACCATGAACATCATGCTTAATAGTTCCAACTCTTAAGCCTTTTTCTTTTAATTTTGGAATAATAGCTTCTAAAAAGTTAGTCTTCCCACTATCACTTTTGCCTACAATCGATATAATCGGGATCATATTAATTCCTCCATCTATTTAAATATTCTGGCAAAATTTCATTCTTTGCTTTTAAATAATCATCATAAGTATTAATATTAAAAAATATATTTTCAAAGGAATCAACTTCTTTTAATCTATCCTTACTGATAAAATCAAGATCTATATATTCATAAAAACTAATTATACTCCACCTGTTTTCAGAAATAACCTTTTCAATCGGTTTAAAACAGCTCTTTCTATAGATAGAGATTAATGGCTCAAAGAAATCCCCATCTTTAGGAACCAGACCCTCTTTATCTCTAGCTCTAGCTTCAGCAAACATCCAGCTAATCAATTTTGGACTGACAAAAGGCATATCACAGCCTAAGAAAAAATTATATTCAGAACTAGAAGATTTTAAACCAGTATAAATACCTCCTAGCGGACCAGCATCTTTAAGATCTGTTAGAACCTCTACATCATATTCCTGAAATTCTTTCTTATCTTTAGCAATTATCTTTAGATCAAAATTCTGCCTGAGGTTATCAATAATAAAACCTAGAATGGTCTTATTCTGATAAAATTGCAAATGGGGTTTATCATATTCCCCCATCCTTGAACTTTCACCTCCAGCCAAAATAAAAATAGCCATTTAACTATTCAGTCCCTTCTCCATGGGCATAACGACTGGCAGCAGCTGAAGCAATCCCGGCTACAAGATCATCTAAAAAAGTATTAACTTCTCCATCTTTTTTTGTATCAAGCTCTTTAATTATACCTATTTTCTGTTTATCTAAATAACCATAACTTGTTAAACCAATTGTCCCATATAAGTTAACTATCGATAATGGAATTATCTCATCTATTCCATAAAGTCCTTCGTCAGTATCAACAATCCCTTGAAGTGGTTCCGGAAGCTGCTTTTTCTCAGCCAATTCATCCAGAGCTACCCCAGTTAAAATAGCATGGGCTACTTCTCTTTTTCTTAAAACAGCATCAACATTCCTATAACAAGTCTCCAGAGTTATATCAGGATCAAAAGGTTCCTGCAAAGACTTAACCAATTCTGCGATATCTTCCAGAGTTACACCTCTATCATTTAATACTTCAATAGATTTCTCATATAATACTTTCATTGATTCCTTCATGAAATCACCTCTAATAATTATTTTTTATACTTTATAAATTTTACATTTGATTGACTTAATAATTTTTCAGCAAATTTATCTGAATAAGAATTCTTAAAGTAAATCTTCTTCACGCCTGCATTAATCAAAATCTTAGTGCAGATTATACAGGGTTGATGAGTGCAGTAAACAATTGAATCTTCAGTTTTAACACCATGAATAGCTGCCTGGGCTACTAAATTCTGTTCTGCGTGAACACCTCGACAAATTTCATGTCTCTCGCCACTTGGAACCTTCATTTCTTCTCTCAAACAGCCAGTAGTCTCGCAATGTTCTATATCCATCGGTGCTCCATTATATCCAGTAGCTAGAACTTTTTTATTTTTTACTAAAACAGCTCCCACTTTTCTTCTAAGACAGGTTGCTCTTTTGGCAGCAAGTTCAGCCATTTCCATAAAATATTCATCCCAATCCGGTCTTTCCACTTGACTCACTCCTTCAATATTATAAATCCTGCTATAATAATACCATTATTCAATCTGTTATTGCAACAAAAAAAGCCCACCCTTTTAAAGAGCAGGCGATTTTTATTTCTTAATTTGTTTCTTCTTTTGAAATGTTTTCTAATTCATCTCGATTTATTTCACAGAATATAGGTTTAGGCTCAGTCAATTCAGGATACTTCTTATAATAAAGACTAAATAGATAGATAACTACTGCCAGGACAAGATATCCTAGAGCAAATTCACTGGTTATCTGCAACTGAATCTGTGGAGCATGCATAAAACCAAAGGCAGATAGACCAAAACCGAATAAAGCTGTTATAACTGCTTTATTCCATTTTCTATCTATTACAAAGACAGCAAAAGCTCCCCAGATCAAACCAGTAAACATCGGTCCCTGGCCTAATGCTTCAGCTGCAGGAAATACCTCTGCAAAGCCTTCTGGATCAAGTCTCTGAAATCTTGTTGCAACAAAGTCTGAAAGATAAGGAAACATTGCAATTACAACTGCCGGCGCATGTCTAGGAGGACTGGATACAAATGCCTGTCCGACCATTGTAATACCAACAAAAACTAATATTGGAGCAATAACAGGCAGTGGAATAATCTCTGCAACAAAACCAATAACTCCTAATGAAGCTGCAAAGAAAAATACAATACCATTTAAAATACTATATCCACGACCGGCTTCCATATGCTTGGCACCAGTAGAGGCTATATAGACAGTTGTTGGAAAGACTCCACCAAAAAATGCACCAATCATAGTACCGAAACCATCAGCAAGTTGAGCTTCTCTAACACTATAATCATCACCACAGGCCGCCATAGCCTCAACATTATTCATCGTCTCAATCAGGTTATATATTTGAATCGGAATAACTACTGCTAGAAGACCAGCAGTTCCACCAAATAAATAGCTAAGCCCTGTAAATGGAGCACCTGTCGGCATTGGAGGATAAAATCCAAGTTGATCTAAACCTTCTCTTATCGCCGAAATCTCTACAGCTCCAAATAAATAAGCAAGCACTGTACCAACTATAATTGCAAATAATGATGTCGGTATATTAAAAGGCATCTTCTTTTTAGCAACAAGACCAACAATAATTATACCCATAACTAAGAGCCCAACTATTGGCATTTCATAGGTTGTAAAGAATAATTCTCCGCCAATAAAAGTAAAAGCAACTCCGGCTAAAGCACCTAACATGGCAGCTCTAGGCAGATTTCTTCTAATCCAGGGGCCTATAATACTACCTATAGCCTCAATGGCTCCACCTAAAAATGCAGCAGCTGTACCAATTCGCCAGGCCATCTCTGGGTCGCCATCACTAAAAGATAAAGCTGTTCCTAATATTCCAAATAGATAAATAAACATTACAGGAGTAGAAATACCATAAGATAAAGCAGTTACATTCTCTCTCCCCTCTTTTTCAGCCAGCTTTCTTGCCATCCGGGCATAATAAAAATTACCAAATAATACAGCAATCGCAGCACCAGGAATAACCCTACCAAAAACTATCGACGCCGGAAAGCCCATACCTAACATAGAAATAGCTATTACTGCAAAGTTTGCCAGGTTATTCTGAAACAGCGCAAAGAATCCATCAACGTCTTCCTTCTTAAACCAGGGATAATTAATTTCTTTTTTCATCTTCTACCTCCTATGTATTTTTT
>CAYONR010000192.1:0-3424 GCA_964405365.1 uncultured Halanaerobiaceae bacterium | reverse complement strand
ATATTTCCTTATATATAAACAAGAAAAAAACCTGACCGGCATCAGACCAGTCAGGCCTATAATCAAATCTTAATCTATAATAGATTAGTGCAAATTAAAATTATTCAAACCATTTCTTGATTTCGTCTCTAGATGGAACGCCACCTTCATTGACAATCTCGTCATCGATGGTAACTCCTGGTGTCAGCATAATACCCTTTTCAGCAGCTGAATTAATATCAAAATCATGGGTCACATTTGCATCAACGCCTAATTCTTCAACAACCTCTCTAATCCGCTGTTCTGTTGTATCACAGTTTTTACATCCTGAACCATAAACTACTATTTCCATTTTCATCATCCTCCTCTTATAATTATATTATAATATTTCCATAAAACATTCCAGCCAGAGTAGACATTATTACAACTAAAACAATAAAGACTGAAGTCTTTTTTAAACCTAATACATTATGAATTACTAGCATATTCGGCAGACTCAAGGCAGGTCCCGCAAGTAGTAATGATAAAGCTGGCCCTTCAGCCATACCTAATCCCATTAAACCTTGCAAAATCGGGATTTCTGTCAAAGTAGCAAAATACATAAAAGCTGCAATTATCGAAGCAAAGAAACTAGAGCTAAAATTATTAGCACCGACAAACCTGGTAATCCATTCCTGGGGAATTAAACCGGCATCAGTACCTGGACGCCCCATCAAAACACCGGCAACTAAAACACCAGCAAAGAGCAACGGCAAAATCTGCTCGGTAAAACTCCAGGATTCATCGACCCAGCTCTTCAGTTCATCCTTTTTAAACCATTTAACTAATATAACAGCCAGTGCAACTAATAATCCAAAGGTTATCGGCCATTTAATCTCATAGATAAACTGACCAAAACCAACTGTTTCAGAAGGCTCAGCCCAGGCGGCAAAGACTAAAATCAAAATCATTACTAGAAAATATAAGAGGTTCTGAACGCTAGATCTCCCTTCATCTTCATTAGCAGCATCTCTCCTGGCAGCTGCAGCAGATTCTGATTCTTTTTCTTCACCTCTACCAAAGATTAATCCCATCATTAATCCAATAACCAGGGCAAAAATTACTGCAAAGACAATCCTGGCTAAGCCTAACTGCCAGCCTAAGATCCTGGCAGTAAGAATAATTGCCAGCACGTTAATTGCCGGACCAGAATAAAGAAAAGCTGTCGCCGGCCCAATACCAGCACCTCTCTTATAAATTCCTGCAAATAAAGGTAATACAGTACAGGAACAGACTGATAAAATTGCCCCAGAAACAGAAGCAACTGAGTAAGAGACCCATTTCTTAGCCCCGGCTCCAAAATACTTAATAACAGCCTGTTTAGACATAAAATTCGCTATCGCACCGGCAACAAAGAAGGCCGGAATCAGACTATATAGAACATGATTCCTGGCATAATACTGGAGCATATGAAAACCTTCAATAATCGCCTCACGCAAATCAGCGCTCTGTAAAGGCAAAAAATATATAAATACAAAACCAATTATAAAAATTCCAAGTTTCTTTTTCTTTGTCAAAATTACCCCTCCTGTACAAGATCTTTCTGTTTCTCTTTTAAATCCTTCTCCAGCACCTGATCCAGACAGCTAAAAAAGCGTTCTACACAGGGAACCCTTAATGAATAATAATTATTTAGACCATCTTTTCTAGATTCAATCAATCCAGCCTGCTTTAAAACACTTAAATGCCTTGAAATAACAGATTGGCTGGCATCTTCTAATTCTTCCTCAAGTTCACAGACACAGAATTCCTCTTTTTGGAGCAAATCAGCAATCTCAAGCCTTAGAGGATGAGATAATGCCTTAGCAACCTCAGCCCTGGCCTCATATAATTTTTTTGTAGCCATCAAACTCACCTCTTCCATAACTATATTACAATATTGAGATATAGTTGTCAAGGCAAACTTTTTTATGTATAATTACCTATATAAAGCAGGAGATAACCCATTAAATCAAGAACTAATTATAATAGAAACTATTTTGCTGGCTGGAGGAGATATTATGAGTAATAAAAAAGAAAATTCAAACCGAAAAATATTAATTGTACTTCTTCTTTTAATTTTTGTTGGTGCAGGCATTTTTTATTATACAATCAATTTAGATCAAGGCGAATTTGCCGAACCGATGAATGAAGATGAACTAGAATTATTAGAAGATGATGTTGAAGACGATATCCAGGATGATATGGACGATGAAATTGACAATGATATTGATGATGAAACAACTTCATCTAATGGCGATGAGCTTACCGACCCAGAAGAAGAAACTTCTCAAATAGACGATCATGATACCTCTGATGATGGTATCGATGATGAAAGTCACGTTGAACTAGACACTGAAGATACAGAAGATATTGAAAAAAGAGATCAACCTGATATTGATGATGTAGATCAGACAGACCCTAAAACTCAAACCACAGATGATACTAATGACTTAGAAGGGGAAGAACTAGTAGATTCAGATGCAATAGCTGAAGATCAAGAGAAAGCAACAGAAGAAGACGAAGGAATCATTGATAAGATTATCTCTTTCCTTTCCACCTCTTTCAGATCTGATGACTCTGAAGAGATAGCAGTCAAAGATATTGATGATGCAGATGATATTGAAGATAAATATGATTTAACTGAAGAAATTCTAGATCAGACAGATTCAATTCTTCAGCTTGAAACTACAAATTTAGTCGTTCTTGGGATCGATGACTTATCAGAAACTCAAGAGATTACCTTCGACTTTATCGGAATTATCTCATTTGATGCTGATAATTTAGAGATTGAATTTAAAATAATTCCATCCCGTTATACATATGAAGATCAGGAGCTCAGAGAGCTTTCCCAGGAAGAGCTAATTACAGTAATCACTGAACTTACTGACTTGCAAATTGATTATGAGTTAGTTCTTGACTACAGTGGCTTCCAATACTATGTAGATGAAATCAATGGTATTGAACTAGAACTTTCTGATGAATTTATAATTCCTGATCTTGATCTAGACTTAGCCCGGGGTAATAATAAACTAAATGGTACTGAAGCCTTAAATTATGCACGATTTTATAACCCTGATAACGGCGAGCGAAACAGAATCAATCGCCAGCAGGAAGTAATTGATAAGATCTATCATAAAAGCCTTAAACTTGAAAACCTATTAAGATTACCTGGCCATTATAATCATCTGATTAATGAGAAGGAAGCAGCCGATACTAACATTGATCAAGAGATGATAAGGAATACAATTAGATATATTAGACAGCTTGACCAGCTATCAATAAAATATAGTGTTTTTAGCGATTAATGGCGTATGTAGGAGAAAATAGACGTATATAATAGTATAGAAGTTCTCATCACTTCTGATTCTTCTTATAACTGTTGACTTAAATCAGACTTTTATGTATACTATTTATTGCTGGCGGC
>CAYONR010000191.1:0-3427 GCA_964405365.1 uncultured Halanaerobiaceae bacterium | reverse complement strand
CTAAGCCTTCTTCTTTCAATATTTCAAGAGCCCGTTCAACTTCCCAGGTAGTTCTAACAAAGGGTAGCATTAAATTAACATTAGTTAAATTATATTCATCCCGTACTTTCTTAACAGCCTTACATTCTAATCTAAAACCCTCGATATATTCATCAGATATATATCTTGAAACTCCACGCCAGCCAATCATCGGATTGTTCTCAACAGGCTCTACATCTTCTCCGCCCTTTAAACCCCTAAATTCATTTGTTCTGAAGTCGCTCATCCTTAGCGTCAATGGCCTTGGATAAATCTCCTGGGCAACCATTGTAATCGCCTCAGATAACTGTCTGATAAAGAGATCTCCTTCACCCTGCTGCAAGAGATAAATGGGATGAGCACCAATTACATTAGAGAAGATAAATTCAATCCGCATCAGCCCAATTCCATCAAAATCTAAATCTTTATAACGATTAATCAAATGAGGTTCTCCTAAGTTCATATAAATCTTTGTTCCAGTTATTGGCTGAGTCTTAATGTTTTCTGGAGCCTTTAGGACAGGTCCAGTACCCTGGCTAGCTGATTCATCTTTTGACTTAACCTTGCCTTCAAAGACAACCCCTCTTGTCGAATCGACTGTTACGATCTGATTATTTTCTAAAATCTTTGTGGCATCGCCACAACCAACAATACATGGTATTCCTAACTCCCTGGAGACTATAGCTGCATGACAGGTTCTCCCCCCTTCATCTGTAACAACTGCCGCAGCTCGCCGCATGGCTGGAACCATATCTGGATTAGTCATTGAAGCTACAAGAATATCGCCTTCTTTAACCATCTCAAGTTTATTAAAATCTTCAACGATTACAACTGGTCCACTGGCATTACCTGGCGAAGCATTTAAACCTCTAACAACAGGCTGTAGTTCTGCTGCAGAATCAACTAAAACCTCTTCATCATCCTCTTCAAGATCAAGGGTTGTTATCGGTCGAGACTGTAAGAGATAAACCTCCGAGTCGTCACCAGCAATAGCCCACTCAATGTCCTGGGGGGCGCCGTAAATTTCCTCAATCCTTAAAGCCTGCTTATAAAGTTTATCTATCTCATGATCTGTCAATGAAGATTCAGTCACAGCATCTTCACTAAGATAAGAAGCTGTCTTAACAATTTCGGTACCGACAGCTGAATCTCCTTTTTCTACAATCATCTTTATTTTTTTACCAAGATTTTTTTCAATTATTTTACCATTGTTTTTATCAATTAAATAATCATCAGGGGTAACAAGCCCGGAGACAACTGCCTCACCTAAACCCCAGCTAGAATTTATTAATAAATGGTTTTTCTTACCTGTAGTCGGATCAACAGTAAAAATAACACCGGCCTTCTTGCCGCTGACCATCTGCTGAACAACAACACTTAAAGCTACATCAGTCTGAACAAATCCTTGATCCTGGCGATAATAGATAGCCCTGGCAGTCCAGAGTGAGGACCAACATTTTTTAACATGATATAAAAGTTCATTTGGACCAGAAATATTTAAATAAGTATCCTGTTGGCCAGCAAAAGAAGCATCTGGTAAGTCCTCGGCAGTAGCAGAACTCCTGACAGCAACTTTTTTAGTTTTAACCCCTATAGCTTTTAGCTCTTCATATGCTTCTAATACCTCATCCCTGATTGCCTTAGGCATCTCCCCCTCAGCCATAAACCCTCTAATCTCTCTGGATAACTGCTGGAGTTCACTGGCATTTTCAGTATCAAGACCATCTAAAAGATTTTTAATCTTATCTTCCAGATGATTTTCAGCTAAAAACTCTCTATAAGCTTCAGCAGTTACAGAAAACCCTGGCGGAACATTTACACCATTATTAGTCAATTCTCCTAAATTAGCCCCCTTGCCACCAACCAGATCAATATCACCTTTACCAACATCTTCAAACCATTTAATGTACTTCATTTAGTTATCACCCCTATAATATTCTATATATAGTATACCATAATAAACTAATAAAGGTCAATAGTGTATTATATTAAAAAATAAAAGCCCCGAAAAGGGGCTTTATGTTACTCTATTAATTTATTCTTTGTCTTTATAAACCGGCTTATACGGTCTTAAACTCCTTGGTGGTGATAAAATTTCCTTCATCATGATTCCATTAACCAGTGATTTATTATCAAAGTTCAAATCATGACCAACTTGCTCACTGCTTCCAATTTCATCTGATTCAACAACAGATTTCTGCCTAGATTTTGAACTGACCACCTTTTGCTTATCATTCTTATCCTTTTCTTCCTGTCTTGCTTTATATTTTTCAACAGTATCAGATTCCAGTACTTCAGGTTTTCCTTTTTTATTATTTTCACCGAATTTATCGTCAACTTCAGATAAATCCAATTCGAACCCTGGGGGTGGACCTTTCCTGGAGCCTGGCGCAGGGCTAGAAGTTTTAGTCTTTCTCTTCCTGGTACTGGTACCACCAGTATTACCCTCTGAGCTAGTGGTATCCTCAGACCTTTCTTCGATACCTTTAAAAACCCTGATAATAAATTTGATTATTCTGGTTAGAAGTACAATGAAGAAAAAGACAAACAACAGGAGTGAAGGTAGATTTTCCATTTAAATCACCCCTTAGTTTTTATCCTTATTTTTCTTTTTCTTTTCTTGATCTTTTTTAGCCTGGTCCTGCTCTTCATTCCGAGATGATGAAATACTTTTTCGCATCTTTGTATCAGATTCTATATTCTTAAAGTTCATATAATCCATAACACCTAAATTACCACTTCTAAATGCTTCAGCCATGGCGAGAGGTACTTCAGCTTCAGCTTCAACAACCTTAGCCTGCATTTCCTGAACCTTGGCTTTCATTTCCTGTTCTTCAGCAACAGCCATAGCTCTTCTCTCTTCAGCTTTAGCCTGAGCAATATCTTTATCAGCTTCAGCCTGGTCTTTCTGTAAAGCAGCACCGATATTCTTGCCAACATCAACATCAGCAATATCGATAGATAAAATTTCATAGGCTGTACCTGAATCAAGACCTTTCTCTAGAACTGTCTTAGATATAGAATCAGGATTCTCTAAAACATTTTTATGAGATTTAGCAGAACCTACTGTTGTAACAATTCCTTCACCTACTCTAGCAAGAACTGTCTCTTCACCAGCTCCACCAACTAAACGTTCAATATTGGCCCTTACAGTAACTCTAGCAGTGGCCATTACCTGAATACCATCCATAGCAACTGCAGTAACTACTGGTGTATGAATAACCTTTGGATTAACACTCATCTTGACAGCTTCTAAAACTTTTCTACCGGCAAGATCAATAGCAGCAGCCCGTTCAAAGGTAAGCTCAATTTCAGCTCTATGGGCAGCAATCAGTGCATCTACAACCTCATTAACATTACCTCCAGCCAGATAATGGGCCTCAAGCTTATCACTGCTTAATTTAAGTCC
>CAYONR010000190.1:0-3456 GCA_964405365.1 uncultured Halanaerobiaceae bacterium | reverse complement strand
CTTCTCTTCTTCTCCTTTTATTACGCTTTCACTTAACTTTTCAAAATCTGCCATTTAATCATTCCTCCTCTAATATAATCATGATTATTAAATCGAAAAAATTTTATTGTATTGCCTGGCTGGCAATATATAACTATCGCCAGCCAGATATAAGTTAATTAGTAATCTATATCAATATCTCCAATAAATTCTCCTTTTTCCATCATTGCATAATCAGCATTTAATGCTTTAAAGATTCCAAACATACTCGCAATTACAAAGAGCATAAATGGAAATGCCCCGGCAATTGAAGCAGTCTGTAAAGCTCCTAGGCCACCTGCAAGTAATAAGATAGCAGCGATTAAACCTTCTATAACGCCCCAGGTAACCTTTACCTGTGTAGAAGGATTTAAATTACCTTTAGAGGTTAACATACCCATTACAAATGTACCAGAATCTGCAGATGTAATAAAAAACGTACTAATTAAGATTGTAGCCAGGATACTTAGGATTGCTCCTAATGGAAGTTGCTGTAATGTAACAAAGAAAGCAACAGCCATATCAGCATGTACAGGTCCTGAAATATCTATTCCTTCCACCATTTCTAAATGAAGTGCAGTTCCTCCCATTGTCCCAAACCAGACAATACCAACTAAAGCCGGAACTAAAACAACTCCAATTACAAATTCTCTAATTGTTCTACCTCTGGAAATCCTGGCAATAAATCCGCCAACAAATGGTGTCCAGGCTATCCACCATGCCCAGTAAAAAATAGTCCACCAGCCTGGCCATGGATCTCCAGTGACTGAACCAGTATAAAAACTCCTAGTTATGAATTGATTAAAATATTCTCCTGCAGCTTCAATTGTGTAACTTAATATAAAAACTGTCGGTCCAAATATAATAACGAATAGAAGCAAGATACCACCAATAGTTATATTTATGTTACTTAAGACCTTAATTCCTTTGTCAATACCGCTTACAGCTGAAATTATAAAGGCAAAAGTAATAACAACTACAATAACTGAAGCCATATTGTTATTTACTGGCATTCCGAATAACTCATTTAAACCACTATTAATCTGCTGCGCTCCAAGTCCAAGGGATGTTGCAATCCCAAAGAGAGTAGCAAATACTGCCAAGATATTAAAGAGTTTTCCCCAGCCTCCTTTAACTCCTTTTTTACCTAGTAAAGGATAAAGAGTTGAACTTGGTAACTGTGGCAATCCTCTTCTAAATGAGAAATAAGCCAGCATTAAACCAAAGAATGCATATAAAGCCCAGGGATGGAGACCCCAGTGGAAAAATGAAGATGCTCCAGCCTCAAGGGCTGCTGCATCTGTACCGGCTTCAATACCAAAAGGTGGAGCAGCATAATGCATTATCGGTTCGGCTACACCCCAGAAGACTAGTCCGATACCCATACCGGCACTAAATAACATTGCTATCCAGGAACGGGTTGTATATTCTGGCTCTTCGCCAGGTTTTCCTAATCTAATATTTCCAAGCTTGCTAAAACCTAAGATTAAAACTAGAACAAATACAACCATTGTAAATAATAGATATAACCAGCCAAAACTGCCTACTAGAAAGTCAAAAACATTACCAATTATTCCACCAAAATGATCTGTAGCTATAGCTCCCCAGACAATTAAAATTGCGGAAATGATAGCAGAAACCCAAAATATAGTCGGGTCAATATCCTTTAATCCTCTACCTCTCTCCTGCTTATCTTCTTCTGCCATATTAATCAGCTCCTGATAATTATTTTTAATAAAGATAATTTTCAGACTTTTAAAAACCTACTAATCTCTCCTCGACTCCTTTAGAAATCAGGTTGCCTGGTCGCTATAATCCCTCCTTTATATTATCTGCTTACTTGAAAACTATTGAGAATAATCAAAAAATTAATAATAAATAATAATGATTACTATATAATCTGTATTTATAAGTAATCACGTTTAGAAGCGTTATTTATACTATTAGAGATAAATAAGAAAACTCCTTTTTTTTAAATAAAAAATCTGCATAAATTTAAATTGCACTGCCAGAAAATTACTGACAGTGCAATAATTAAATTACTATTTATTTTTAATATAAAACACAGGCTACCTGCTGACCATCAGGTCCTGGTCTCAATTCTGGTTCATCTTTAGAATCAAACTTAACAGTTAGCTTATTAGAATTCCATTCCCAGACCGTCACAGCTTCAGGCAATGAATTATTCCAATTTCCGCCAATTTTTCTAAGATGATCTTCAAAACTATCTTTATCAATTGAGTCTGATTCTAGAGTTATTTCTATATCATAACCTTTTATCTCGATTTCTTTAATGCTCTCAAGTTCCTTATATTCCTCTGGATAGTCTGGATGATTCTGAGCTTTGATTATAACCTGCTCAATATCTTTGCCTTCAAAGCCACATTCTGGAGTGGCTTCAACACATCTTCCATGGAATCTACAGCCATTAGGTAATTCAATTGGATCTGGGATTTCTCCTCTAGGATCTACCCTTTCTCTATTCCGATCTGGATCAGGAATTGGAACTGCTGCCAGCAGCAACTTAGTATAAGGGTGGGCAGCGTCTTTAATGACTGTTTCTGTATCGCCTATTTCCATTATTCTTCCTAGATAAAGTATGGCAGTCCGATCACAGACATACCTGATTGTAGCCAGGTCATGGGATATATAAAGAATTGAAGCTCCTAAATCATCTCTTAGCTTTTTAAGAAGATTTAAGATACCGGCCCTGACTGATACATCAAGCATCGAAACAGGCTCATCGGCAATTATAAATTCAGGCTCTAAAACTATCGCTCTAGCTAAAGCAACTCGCTGACGTTGGCCTCCGGATAGTTGGTGAGGAAAGCGATCTATGAAATCATCAACAGGTCTTAATTCTGCTTTATAAAGAGCAGATTTAACCATCTCTAATCTTTCAAAGAAATTATCCCCGATATCATGAATTTTTAATGGTTCCATAATTGTCTGCATTACTGTAAAACGGGGGTTTAAGGTTTCATATGGATCTTGAAAGATTACCTGTAATTTCTCCCGGAAAGATTTTAATTTTTTTCTTTTTAGAGCAGAAATGTCCTGGCCTAGATATAAAATTCTACCCTCTGTAGGCTTTTGCAATCTTGCAACTAACTCACCTAAGGTAGATTTACCAGAACCACTTTCTCCGGCAAAGCCAAGAATTTCTCTTTCTTTAACCTGAAATTCAACTCCATCTACTGCTTTTAGCTTTCTCTTCTTCCGGCCAAGAAAACCTTTACCCTTTAAATTAAAGACTTTCCTTAATCCCTCAACATCTAAAACGTCCTTATCTTTAGGACCACCTGTAATTTTAACTGGAGCCTGATCCTGATCCCAGGTCTTAAGCAATGCTGCTTTTTCTCTGAATTCTGAGACTCTTTCAGGATAATGACATGAGACAAAGTGCTCAGGTCCTACTTCTGTGGTTTCTGGATCTTC
>CAYONR010000189.1:0-3461 GCA_964405365.1 uncultured Halanaerobiaceae bacterium | reverse complement strand
TCAAATGTAAAACCTTAAGTGCCGTCACAAACTTCACCTCCCAGTAATTTTAATCATTAGTTCTTATCTTTAATAATTTTAACATATACTAAGAAAAAAAACAATTAATTATGATTGATAATTTATTATTAGAATTCAATAAATTTAAACAGCCGATATTGAAATAGAATTACTACTATGATATATTTAATACACGTTAAAATCTTATACTCCAAATAGATTTTAGATTGGGGGTTTATATGAATCAAATTCTCGAAGAGATATGGAATTCTAACTTTAATTCCAACGAAAAATTAATTCTTGCTATTTTATGGTCATATTTATTTGAATTCGGTTCTGAAAGCAAAGAAAAAGAAATTATAAAAATATCGAAAACTGAATTAGCTGAATCCAGTTCTCTTGATAGTAATAAATCTGGTAGGATTATCACAGATCTAGATGATAGCGGCTGGTTAGTCTTACATGATATTCTCAATGAAAATCTTGTAGAAAAATTAGAAATTGAATTACTTATTCCAAAAGATGCAGGAATTACTCTACCAGACAAAGAATTAATAAGTAATGGAGATAAAAAAGAAACAATAAATACTACTCAAAACAATAAAAAGTCTGGCCATGATAAGATGGGTATTATAGTTTCTTTTTGGAGAAAACATTTTCAGAAAAGGCCAATGACGCCAACTGAGTATACTTATTTGAAAGGTTTTATAGACAAAGGGATGGAAGCAAGATTAATAGCTGAATTACTTAGTTATACCAAAAGCCAGGGCATTAATAACCCTGTTGCTTATGTTCGAAAAATTTTGACTGATCTTTATAATAATGATATTCACACTTTAAATCAATACTTAGAGCAGGATGGGGAGTTGAAAGATATTGGAGAAAAATCAATTTCAGAAACTAATCAAAGAAAAAAAGAAAGAGATAGAGAAGATAAAATCTCAGAACTTGAAAAAAAAGGATGGGATTAACAAACCACCACGAGATCAAGTTATTAAAAAAGTCAAAAACTTTATTATAAATAATGCCAATATTGATCCTCTCTATAAAGACTGCACTCTAAAAAGTTTTAAAAGTTCTGTATTGTCTCAAAAAAACAAGAAAAAATATAGGCGTGTAGCTAATTATATTAATGGTATTGATACTGCTATAGAAATCCCACAATCTATTTATCTTTTTAGTGAATATCCTGGAATAGGAAAAACTCATCTGGCAGTTGCCGCCTTACATAAAGCTGCTGAAAAAATTGCTGAGGAAGTATATAAAAACAAAGAAGTTATTCAGTATGGAAATATTCCTTTTTCTCAAGGTTGGACTCCTGTTTATTTCATCAATGTTTCTGAAGGCCTTATGGATATCAAAAATGATATGGAAGGTTCTGACCAGGATTTTACCAGGTCTAAAATTTATCAGAATGTTAAACATTCCAGACTAGTAGTTCTTGATGATATATTCAATGAAATCAGGTACTCACCATTTGTTTTAGAAACGTTACTTTACTGGATTGATTTTAGACTAAAAAATAACAGAGCCACAATATTTACATCAAATCATAATTTTCAAAGATTTTTAAATGACGAAACTAACCCTATCAGTAATGAAAGATTAAGAATCATCTCAAGAAATATTGCTTCCAGGGTAAATAAAATGGTCATGAATTATAAGATTGCTTTTGACAGTTCTTCTAAAACTGATTATAGAGCATTAAGGAATTAAGGTGATAAATATATGCTAAGTAGAACTGAAACTCTTGAAAGATTATTAGAAATTAGAAAAAATTTATCTCCTGATGGTAAAATCCCTTTTCCAAAAGAAGAAAATAAAACAGCTATAGGCAAAGTAGATGATTTAATTTTGGATCTGATTGGTTCTTTCCCTTCTTTAAGCCAGAGAATTAATGAGATTATAAACCTTGCTTTTAATAATAATATAAGCATTAAAACTGCTGCAGTTGCCATCCATGAACTAATTAGCGAAAAAACTTTACAAAGAAAAGAACAGAAAAAAAGAAAAAACAGTTCAAGTAGTTCAAAAAAATCTAAAAAAATGTATAATAGCAGAGTTGAAAAGCTAGAAGCTCAAGGCTGGAATTAAAAAACCTCCGGTGAAATTACCGGAGGTTCAGTATATTATATCTTTATAATTTTTAATTCAAGTTGAAAAAGGCATCTTTTCCTGCGTATTCAGCAGTATCACCTAATACTTCTTCTATTCGCATTAACTGATTATATTTAGCCACTCTCTCTGAACGAGCTGGTGCACCTGTTTTTATCTGACCTGTATTCATCGCAACTACTAGATCAGAAATAGTAACATCTTCAGTTTCCCCTGAACGGTGAGAGATAACTGATGTGAAACCTGCTCTACTTGCCATTTCGATTGTATCGAGAGTTTCAGTAATTGTTCCAATCTGATTTAACTTAATCAGAATTGAATTACTGCAATTTTGTTCAATACCTTTCTTCAATCTTTCAGTATTAGTTACATATAGATCATCTCCGACCAGCTGAATCTTATCTCCTAATACTTCAGTTAATTCTGTCCATCCTTCCCAATCATCTTCATCAAGACCATCTTCAATAGAGATGATAGGATATTTATCTACTAATTCTTTATAGAATTCTACCATTTCACTGCTAGTCTTCTTAACGCCTTCGCCTTTTAGATTATATTTACCATCTTCATAAATCTCAGTTGCCGCAACATCAAGTGCTAAAAGAATGTCTTCTCCTGCCTTATAACCAGCGGCTTTAACTGCTTCAAGGATAATTTTAATTGCTTCTTCATTAGAATCTAAGTCTGGAGCAAAACCACCTTCAGCACCAATACCGGTATTCAACCCTCTATCCTGAAGAACTTTCTTAAGATGATGATAAATCTCTGCACCGGCCTGAATAGCAGATTTAAAAGAATCAGCTGATACAGGCATTATCATGAACTCCTGAATATCAACATTGTTATCAGCATGTTCTCCACCATTTAGAATATTTAACATTGGAACAGGCAATCTCTTAGCATTTACCCCACCTAGATAATTAAATAGATAGGTATCAGTCGCAAGGGCAGCAGCTCTTGCTACAGCCATAGATACACCAAGTATAGCATTAGCACCTAATTTACCTTTATTATCCGTACCGTCTAGTTGAAGCATCATCTCATCAACTAAAACTTGACTTCTTGCGTCATAGCCAATTAATTCAGGGGCAATAATATTATTTACATTATCTACTGCCTGCTGAACTCCTTTACCTAAATAACGGTCTTCTTCATCTCTTAATTCGACTGCTTCATAAGCTCCAGTAGATGCACCTGAAGGCACCGCAGCTCTTCCCATTGCTCCACCTTCTAGATATACTTCAACTTCAACAGTTGGATTACCTCTTGAATCTAAAATCTCTCTTGCATAAATATCTGAAATCATTGTATTCATCAATATCACTCCTAATTATTTTTAATTAAAG
>CAYONR010000188.1:0-3466 GCA_964405365.1 uncultured Halanaerobiaceae bacterium | reverse complement strand
ATGGGGTGCATTCCTCGATAGAATTTATGATACCAATGATTATGAAATGTTTATTCTAGGTTGGGGTGGCCAGATGGATCCTGATAGAGCTTCGTATCGTCAGTTCCATAGTGAAGGTTCAGCCAACCATATTAATTTCTCCAATGAAAGAATGGATGAATTATTAGAGGAAGGTAGAACTGTTGATCCAAGCTCAGAGCGTTCACTTGAAATTTATCGTGAAGTACAAGAGGTATTAAATGAAGAAGCACCAAAAGCATTCATTAATTATACCGAAGAGGTTGCTCTTGTTCAGCCTGAGTTTGAAGGCTTCCAGGTTCACTCATATTCAGCTAATGCATGGTTATCAGTTCCATTCTTAGAAAGAGCTGAGTAATAAGACTTAATTCATATTAGATTGATGGATAAAATAGCTAAAGCACCGGCGATTGCCGGTGTTTTAGCCTTCTTTTTAAAACTTTTGCCCTTTAAATTGAAGAAAATTCAAAAGAATTATTACAGTAGAAGGGAGATTTACTTTAAAAGATGTCTAAATATATTATAAGACGTTTATTAAATTTGATATTAATATTAATTGGAGTTTCAATTATTGTTTTTATGTTAGTTCATTTGGCTCCTGGAGATCCAGTAAGAATAATGTTAGGTGAAGATGCATCTCCAGCAGAAGTTGAAAGATTAAGAGAAAATTATGGTTTAGATCAACCATTACATATTCAGTATTTTCGCTGGGCTGGCAATGTATTGCAGGGAGATTTAGGTACATCAATCAGGCAGCGGAGACCGGTTACAGAGCTAATTTTTGCACGAATAGGGGCAACATTTGAATTAGCATTAATGGGGATGATATTTTCATTAATTGTTGCGATACCCTTAGGTATAATAGCGGCGGTCAAACAGTCGACCTGGATAGATTTTAGTACAATGATACTGGCTTTGATAGGGGTATCTATGCCCAGTTTCTGGATTGGTTTAATGCTTTTAACGCACCTTGCTCTTCCGGTGGACTTCTTCCCGTTATTTGGTAGAGGCCCATCATTGTTTGCTGGTATTGGTAGTATCTTTACAACTGCAAGTTTCAGTCCATTATTAGATGCTATTAGATATTTAATATTACCAGCAATTTCATTAGGAATAATACAGACTGCCCTTTTAACTCGTTTAACCCGCTCGAGCATGTTAGATGTATTAAAGGCAGATTATATTAGAACAGCACGTTCAAAAGGATTAAGTGAAAGAGTTGTAGTAACTAAACATGCATTGAGGAACGCTCTCCTCCCTGTTGTTACAGTGCTTGGTATTAGATTAGGTGCTATGATTGGTGGTTCAGTTATAATTGAAACTGTTTTTGCCTGGCCTGGAGTAGGTAGATTGATATATAATGGAATTTCACAGAGAGATTTTCCAATAGTTCAGGCAGGTACTTTATTACTGGCTGTTGCATTCTCAGTAGCTAATTTATTAGTTGATATTAGTTATGCCTATCTTAATCCAAGGATTCGTTATGATTGATTTTAGTAAAGGGAGGATATTTAAATAATGAAAACATTATTAAAAAATAAACAGGCTTTAGTTGGAATTATACTTATTGGTCTAATGATTATAATAGCAATTTTAGCACCTAGAATAGTACCTCAGGATCCTTATGCTCAAAATCTATTTAATAGATATCAAGCTCCTGAAGGTATTGGAGGAGAATATATTTTAGGTACAGATAATTTAGGAAGAGATGTATTTAGCAGATTGGTTATGGGAGCTAGAGTATCTTTGCTAGTAGGTTTTATTGCAGTGGGGATATCATTATTAATTGGTTTGATTTTAGGAGCTATTGCAGGTTATGTCGGTGGGTTATTAGATGAAGTTATCATGAGACTTATGGATGTGATTCTTGCTTTTCCAGCAATTTTGCTGGCGATTTTTATTGTAGCTGTTTTAGGACCAGGAATGGTTAATGCTATGTTTGCCATTGCGATAGTCAGAATACCGTCAATGGCCAGAATTACCAGAGGCCAGGTTTTAGGTTTAAAAGAAGAGGAGTTTGTTGAAGCTGCAAGAGCAATAGGAGCGACGAACTTTTCAATTCTATTTAAGCATATTCTCGTAAATGGTTTTGCGCCAATGATGGTTATTGCAACACTTGGTATGGGAACTGCTATTGTAACTGAGGCTGGCTTAAGTTTTCTTGGTTTAGGAGCTCAGCCACCAATGATCAGTTGGGGAAGAATGTTAGCTTCGGGTAGAGCTGCTTTAAGATCAGCTCCTCATGTAACAACCTGGTCAGGTATTGCAATAGTTTTATCAGTTTTAGGTTTTAACTTATTAGGTGATGGATTAAGAGATATTTTTGATCCTAAGCTTGACAGATAATATTCAAAATCAAATATTGGATTACTGGTACCAGCTTTAAATAAGCTGGTGCTTTTTATTTTGATAAGCATTTTCTTGACAGGAGGAAATGTATATGTTATATTCTTTAGTGTGATAAAGAATTAAAGCAAATATTTATATACTGGAGGATTTTATATATGGAACTTAAATTTAACGGATTGCCTGAGGGGATGGCTTTTTATTTACCTGAAAAAGCCCGGTCCTTAGATTTGTTAAAGAATAATGGACAGGAAATACTTGAAAGTTTTGGTTATGAACCGTTATATGTGCCTGCTTTATTACCATATTCATTAGTCTGTTCTGGGGTTGAGAAAGAAAAAGTTAAAAATTATTATAAATTAATTGATTATCAGGGAGATATTTTAGTATTAAGGCCTGAAATGACTTCAGCAATTGCTAGCTTAGTGGCTAGAGAACAGGATAATATTACATTTCCAGCTAGATTTTATTATTATTCTTCTGTATATCGCCATGAAACAACCCAGAGCGGTAAAGATAGAGAGATATATCAGTTAGGTGCTGAAAGATTTGGCGGTAGTGAAGATGCAGATATAGAGATACTGTTACTTGTTCAGAAAATAATTGAAACTGCTGGTTTAGATGATTTTCAGGTAGAAGTAGGAAATATTAATTTCTTAGAAGAGGTATTTTTGAATTTGGAATTAGATGAAGAATTAGTTAAGAAATTGAAGGCAAAATTGGCCAGTAGAGATTTAGTTGGTTATAGAAATATCTGTCTTGAACTTGAGAAAGATAAAAAAGAAAAATTATTGAAATTACTTGAGCTAAGAGGTGGGCCAGAAATATTAGCTAAAGCAGAAAATATTATAGATGGTAAAAATAATTCAATAAGTCATTTAAAAAAGATCTATGAAAGTTTAAAATTAATAGGTATGGCTAAAAGGATAAATTTTGATTTAACTTTAATGAGGAATTTAGATTATTATACAGGCATTGTTTTTGAAGTTATGTCACCTAATTTAGGTTATAATATCTGTGGTGGAGGACGTTATGATAAGTTACTATCAAGGTTTGGAGTTGATAGTATTCCGGCTGTAGGTTTTGCTATTGGGATGGAAAG
>CAYONR010000187.1:0-3468 GCA_964405365.1 uncultured Halanaerobiaceae bacterium | reverse complement strand
CCGGATTATAGTTAATGAAGATGGAAGTTTTGAATTTTAAAATTCAATTAGATTCTATTATAATTAAATATCAGTATTAACTAAGGTCCCTCTTATTGAGGGGTCTTTACTTTTTTTATATTATATTTTGTCTATCCTAGAATTATATATTCAGTATTGTGGATTTATTTTTATTATGATAAAATATATTTAATAAAATCAGATTATTATAGGAGGTTTATCCTATGTTGGACGATAAAGCTATAGGCCAAAAAATTAGAAATTTAAGAAAAGATGCAGGTATGACTCTTGATTCATTAGCACAGGAAGCTGAAGTAAGTTCAAGTTTAATCAGTCAAATAGAAAGGGGAAAGATCTGCCCGACAGTTGCTACTCTGTGGAAGATTTTAACCCCTTTAAATCAATCCATTGGCAGCTTTTTTGAAGACAAAGAAATAAATACTAAGAAAGTTGTTAGGAGGCATGAAAGAAAACAGTTGAACCTGTCTGATTCAAAGGCTGTTTATGAGCTATTAACTCCAGATTTGAATGGCGAGTTGGAATTTCTCAAAATAACAATCGGCCCAGGAGAAAGCAATACTGATCAATCTATGATTGAACATCAGGGTGAAGAATGTGGTGTTGTTGTTGAAGGCAGTTTAGAGATAATCTTACAGGATGAAAAATATTATTTAGAAGAAGGCGATAGTATTCGATTTGATAGTTCTATTCCCCATAGATTTATCAATAATAGCAATGTTAAATCGGTCTCTTACTGGGTCATGACTCCGCCTAGTTTTTAAAATAATAAAAAAATTTTAAAAAAACTTAAAATTTAAGCAGGGATTTCGACAAATAAATAGAATAAGTATATTAATAAATGCAGTATACTAAAAAAAATTAAGTATACTGATTAAAAACTACAAGGGGGAATAACTAAATGAAAAGATTTATCATGTTGTCACTGTTAACTATTGTTGCAGTCTTTATGCTTTTCTCTGGCAGTATCGAAATAGCTCAGGCCCAGCAAGGGGTAAGAATCTCCTATAATGGACCTCCAAATGTTGAGGATAATGCTGTTCACCTCTATGCCACCAATTTTAAGAGATTTTTAGAAACAAGAACAGAGGGAGAAATTACAGTTGAACTTTATCCTGATAGTCAGTTAGGTAATGAAGATGAGAGAATGGAACTGGTTAATAGCGGTATTCTAGAACTTAATATAGCATCATATGCCGGTCTTGCACCGATAGTTCCAGAATTATTTGCAGTAAATATTCCATTTATGTATGACAGTTACCAGGCAGCACATATCTTTTTCGATGAAAGTGATTACTGGAGAGATATTCAGGAACTATTTGAAGACAGAAGTAATGCTAAGCTTCTAGAATCTGTTGAAGAGGGAGGCTTCCTTGCATTCACCAATGAAGTAAGAGAAATTCGTTCACCTGAAGATTTTGATGGCTTAAGGTTTAGAGCAATGGATAATAGTCAGGTAGCTTTATTTGAAGCTTTTGGAGCCAGCGGTACTCCGATTGACTGGGCTGAAGTATATACAGCACTCCAGACCGGTGTTGCCGATGGTCAGATGAACCCACCGATGTATATTATTATTGGTAGTTTATATGAAGTTCAGGATTATATGACTCTGGCTAATATCCAGTATTCAATGCAGTTTTTAGTAATTAACGATGACTGGTATGAGTCACTTTCAGAAGAATATCAAGAAGCTGTAAGAAGAGCAGCCTATGATGCCAATGTTGTCAATAGAATTGAAGTTGAAACAATGGTGCAGGAAAGAATTAATTTCCTTGAGGAAAATGGTATGCAGTCTTATAACCCTACTTTAGAAGAAGCTGAAATGTTTAGAGCAGAAAGTCATCCTGCCTATATCGAATGGCTAGAGGATAGAATGGATAAAGAATGGATCGATGGAGCCCTGGAAGCAGCTGAATGGGCCAATGAAGAAAGTCGCAGGAGAGTTAGGTATTAATGAAAAGTAATAAAAATAATGGCCTGATAGCATTTTGCTATCAGGCTTCAAATCTATTGGAGAAATTCAGTCTTGGTCTAGCAGGATTAATTTTTATGGTTACAGTCACAAGTGTTATATTTTCTGTATTTACCAGATATCTATTTAGAACCTCTTATATCTGGACAGATGAGCTAGCCCGTTATACATTGATCTATTTTGTAATGATTGCATCCAATGCAGCTTTAAAAAACGGCGATCATATGACGATAGATATCGCTCATAAGTTTTTTCCTGATCTTTTAAATACTATTTTAAAATGGTTAAGAAGAGCTATCTCCATAACAGTCTATTTCTTTTTAACAACAAAAGGATTTGAAATCGCTTCAAATGCCTGGAATACAACAACTTTAGGTTTGAATATTCCTAGAGCTATCCCTTTACTATCTATTCCTATAGGTATGTCTTTAATGTTAATCCAGTATATATTGATGCAGATAATAGAAGAAACAACAGATAAACCAATTAATAAAGAAGTTACTTCAGTTAGTAAATCAAAGTAAGGAGGGAATCAATAAATGGACTTAGCTTTAATAATCCTGGGGATATTCTTATTTCAAATAATTATAGGACTACCTTTATTTGTTTCAATGCTATTTACAACATTAGCAGGCTTTTATTATATAGATATGTTCCGTCTTATCGAGACAATACCTCAGCAATTTTTCGGGGGAATGGATGTCTTTTCTTTGATGGCGATTCCTTTCTTCGTCTTTGCTGGCGGCTTAATGAATAAAGCCGGTTTAACAGACCGACTATTAATTTTAAGTAGAGTTATGGTTGGAAGAATCAAAGGCGGGCTAGGCCATGTTAACGTTTTAGTAAGTATTTTATTTGCCGGTGTCAATGGATCAGCGGCTGCTGATACTTCTGCTATTGGGGCTCTCTTAATTCCTGCCATGGAAAAAGAAGGTTACCCTAAAGCTTATGCTGCCGGAATAACAGCAGGGAGTTCTTTGATTGGACCTATCATACCACCGAGTATCTTTATGGTACTTTATGGTGCTATGACCGGAACTTCAATTGGTGGTCTCTTCATGGCTGGTGTTGTACCTGGAATTCTCTTAGGTGGAGCATTTATGTTAATGAATCATTATTATGCAGTTAAATATGATTTCCCACATAAAAAAGAAAAGACTAGTTTCAAAGAATTTATTACAGCCTTTAAAAAATCTATTATTGCCCTAATTGGACCGGTAATAATTATTGGTGGTATAGTTTTTGGAGTAGCTACCCCAACAGAATCAGGTGCTATCGCAGTACTCTATATTTTAATAGCAGGAATTTTTGTAACAAGAGAATTAAAATTTAAACCGTTTTTAGAATCGATTAAAGAAACTATTCTAATTTCAAGTTCAATTTATGTTATTATCGGAGCAGCTACAGCATTAAGCTGGTTATTAAAATGGGAACAGATCCCCCAGCAATTAACAAATATGTTATTAGGTTTCTCAGAT
>CAYONR010000186.1:0-3497 GCA_964405365.1 uncultured Halanaerobiaceae bacterium | reverse complement strand
TTGGTAAAGTGGCTATTATTTTAGCTATGGTAGATGATGATAGAGATGATGAATTCATAAAAGCGCTTAGATCAGAAGGATATTTACCTGTTATAACTAGAGCAGGTGGAAAAGGTGAAGAAGTAAAAAACAAAATTTTAAGAAATTCTCTGGGAGCTGCAATAAAAGGTGGCGTTATTGATGAGGATGTTCAGGATCAGCGAGTTCTAACTAGATCTGTAGAAAGAGCTTTAGCAGATTTTAATAGGCCTATGCTCAGCATATCTGGTGCCGGTATAAAGATTGGGATCGTCAGGAAAGGGCTTCATCTTGCGGTAGGCTTATATGGTAAATTAGGTATACCAGGGCTGAATGTTGACCATGAGGTTTCAGGAATGGGTATTCATTATTATGGTCTGGCCGATGAAAAATAACTTTAATTAACTTTGTCAGTTTGGAAGGGGTTTTATGGAGAAATATTATCCTTTAATTTTAGAGAAATTAATGAAGATAGGTAAATTAACTTACAGAATCAAAGAATATAATCAAGTAGAAGCAGAAAATGCTATTAATAAGGGAGGTCTGATGCTTGGCTGGCACTGTCATCTCTGGTCTATTGCTGTAGCTCTTGCCAAACATAATTATACAGCCTTAGCCAGCCAGAGTAAAGAAGGAGAAATCATAAGTCAATCATTAGAAAAATTAGGCTGGAAAGTTGTTCGCGGCTCCAGTTCTTCAGGGGCTGTTAGTTCATTGAAAAAAATGTTAAAATTAGTTAGGGATGAGCGACAACTGGTTATAACTCCTGATGGGCCCAGGGGGCCTGCAAGAGAAATAAAACTTGGAGCTGTTATGATTCAACAACGAAGTGGCTGTCCAGTTATCCCAATTGGTGTAGCTAATGGCTGGAAACATACTTTCAAAAAGAGTTGGGATAATTTTGAGTTGCCCTTTCTTTTTAGTAAAATAGTAATATATTATGGAGAACCAATTAGAGATTTAGAAGATTTAGAACGGCAAGAGGCAGCTAAAATAATTGAGGCCGGGCTTGAGAAAGCAAATAAAGCTGCTGAAAAGAGGCTTTAAAAGATGAAAAAAAGATTATTAAACTATCTATTAAATATTATTAGTAACAATAAGAATGGGCTTTTGCCGATTATTATAAAGTTTCTTTTAAAAGTTCTTTCGTTTTTATATGGTTTCGCAATAATAATAAGGAATTTCATGTATGATAAGAATATATTAAAGCAGGGAAGGGTTGCTGCTAAAACTATTAGTATAGGCAATATTACAACAGGAGGAACAGGGAAAACCCCTGCAGTAGAAGCTTTTGCTACTGAGTTAAAAAAATTAGGCAATAATATTGTTATAATTAGTAGAGGTTATAAAGGAGATAATCAAGAACCTTTAGTAGTATCCAATGGCGATGAGATTCTAATGGGATCTAAGTTTGCAGGGGATGAAGCTTTTATGTTAGCCAATAAGCTATCAGATATTCCTGTAGTTATCTGTAAAGATAGGCTTAAGGCAGCAGAGTATGTTGAGGCTGAATTTGATCCAGATATTATTTTGTTAGACGATAGTTTCCAACATAGAAAAATTATCAGAGATTATGATATAGTATTGATTGATGCGACTAACCCTTTTGGCTATAATCATTTAATTCCCCGGGGTTTATTAAGGGAGAGTAAGAATTCATTAAAAAGGGCAGATGGTTTTATTATAACTAGAGTTGATCAGGTAAGCAATGAGAGACTCCATGAGATAATAGAAGAATTAAAAAGTTTTAACGATTTATCTTACATATACCTATCAAATCATGTCCCTTCACATTTACAGAGTATAAATGGTGAAAAGATTGGGCTTAATAAATTAAAAAATAAAGATATTATAGCTTTTAGTGGTCTGGGGAACCCAAGGGCATTTGAATCATCATTAGAGAAGCAGGACTGTAATTTAGTTAAACATTTCATTTTTCCAGATCACCACATTTATAGTAGAGGGGATTTCAAGCAGATCGTTGAACAATTTACTACTGAAAATATAGACTATTTAATAACAACTGGAAAAGATCTAGTCAAATTAGATGATCACTTGCTAGATTTTTTAAGTATTCAAAATATAAGTTTGTATAGTTTTGAAATAAAAATGGCTTTTAAAGATCAAACTGGTCAGTCTAGAAATATCGTAACTCATTTAATTGAAAATATTGAAGAGTAGAAGATCAAGAGGTGCTAATAATGAATTCGGTAGTTATAATACCTGCACGATATAATTCAACAAGGTTTCCTGGTAAAGTAATAGCTGATTTAAATGGGAAGTGTGTTATTGAACATGTTTATGAACGAGCAATTCAGGCAGAACTTGTTGATCAGGTTTTAGTTGCAACTGATGATGAAAGAGTTTATGAAAAAGTGAGTCAATTTGGTGGTAAAGCAGTTATGACTTCAACTGAACACAAAAGTGGGACTGATCGTCTGGCTGAAGTGGCCAGAGATTTGGATGTAGAATATATTGTTAATGTCCAGGGAGATGAACCATTAATCAGACCAGAAATGATAGACCAGGCGCTTAGAATTCTCGAAAATAGTGAGAATGCCGCAATGTCGACTCTGGCAAGCCCTATATCTGAAATTGTTGCTAAAAAGCCTGATAGAGTTAAAGTAGTATTAGATCAGAATAATCTGGCTTTATATTTTTCCAGATCTAAAATTCCTTATTATAGAAAAATAGATAAAATAGAACAGAATTTTTTGCAGCATATAGGTCTGTATGTATATAGAAAAGATTTTTTATTAAAATATACTGATTTAGAGCAAACACCATTGGAAAAAGCTGAATCCCTTGAACAATTGAGAGCTTTAGAAAATGGTTATAAAATTAAAGTTGGTATAACAGATCATCATGGGCCTGGAATTGATAGGCCAGAAGATTTAAATCAAGTTAGCAAAATTTTAAAAAATAATGGAGGATTAAATTAAAATGGCAACAAAGATAAGATTAAACGACAATGTGGTTTTTAGTCAAAAAGAACCTTTTGTATTAATAGCCGGCCCCTGTGTTATTGAATCAAGGGAGATGGCATTAGAAACCGCTTCTGCTCTTAAGGATATCACAGATAAGTTAGGTATACCTTTTGTTTTTAAGTCCTCTTATGATAAAGCTAATCGTTCTTCTCATAAGTCTTTTAGAGGCCCTGGGTTAGATGAGGGTTTGGATATCTTAGCAGAGGTTAAAGACAAATTTAATGTCCCTGTTCTGTCAGATGTTCATTCACCAAAAGAGGCAGAAATTGCTGGTGAAACTTTAGATGTTATTCAGATACCGGCCTTTTTATGTCGACAAACAGATTTAGTTTTAGCAGTTGGAGAAACAGGAAGAGTTGTTAATGTAAAAAAAGGTCAATTTCTTGCTCCCTGGGATATTGATCAGGTTGTAGAAAAGATTGAAAGTACCGGTAATTATAAAATCCTTTTAACAGAAAGAGGAGCAAGCTTTGGCTATAATAATTTAGTTTC
>CAYONR010000185.1:0-3549 GCA_964405365.1 uncultured Halanaerobiaceae bacterium | reverse complement strand
CCTGATAAACCATATCATGATCATCAAACATAGTTATTATATTATCCTGATACCACTTATATTCATCTTCCCCTAAAAGCTCAAAATTAGTAAAGATTGAAAAATAATCACTGGCCGGTCGATAACCCTTTGCAACCTCTTCTAAATTCTTGGGAATTTCATTAATACCCAGAGCAGCACTGAGACCAGTCTGATCCATTAAATCCCTGGCAAATTCCATTCCACCGGTGATTTCACCAATAATATAAAAATTTTTCTTGCCAAGAGTATAGGCAAATTCTTTAATCTCTGTCACAAAATATCTAGTTGCACCAGGATACATGTGCTTAACTGTATCAAGCCTGAAACCATCAATATCCGCATAGGCAATCCAGTATTTATAACATTCAGTTATTGATCGCAAAGCATCTGAAGCTCGAAAATCATTAATGCTACCAGTTCCTGTATCAATATTTTTTAATGAGAAAAAGTCTCCTTCGATATATTCAGGAAAGTTATCCCAATCATTAATATATCCTTTCCTGCTAAAACTCTCCAGAGCAAATAACTCTTCCGGCCAGATTCCACCATCAGACCATGCTCCATTCTTATCTGGGTTCTCTGAATCTATAACAGGCTCCCCAGCCTCATTTCGAAATCCCTTTACTTTATGCCTCTTATCCTCATAGGCCGGAGAGTCACCTTCATATGCAAAAACATCGCCGCTATGATTAACTATTACATCTAAAATAACATAAATATCTCTAGCATGGGCTTTATCCACAAGTTTTTTAAGATCTTCTCTACTACCAAAATGAGGATCAATCTCGAGAAAATTCTGAATACCATAACCATGATAATTCTCAGAAAAAACAGGCTGTTTAAGAATAGGACTTACCCAGATAGCGGTAACACCTAGCTCTTTTAAATAATCTAATTTATTAATTAATCCTTTAAGATTACCACCATTCCAGCTATAACTGGCTTTGAGCCAGCGTTCCTCCTTCTCTTCTGTCTCCAGAGCATTTTCATAATCTTCTTCAAGATTATAGAGGGGATAAGTATCACCATTAGCAAACCGATCAACAACTAGAAAATAAAGGATCTGTTCCTCCCATGCCTCTGGAGATTTTGTGTATTCTCTTTCAGCAGCTAATTTTTTTAAGTCAATCTCTTCTATCGACTTCATCTAATCCCCCCAATAAGATAATGAACCACCGGAAATCAACTCCGGTGGCATATAATTAATAATCAAATCCTGATTTCAATTAACTTTAATAATCCATTTCACGCTGACCTATCTCTGCAAATAATAGCTCGGTCTGACCCTGTCTTCTAACCCGGATCATGATTTCTTCGCCGACTTCTTTTTCGCCAATAATTCTAGCCAGGTCATTCATTTCTTCTATTCTTTCCTGGTCTATCTCCAGAATTATATCATAGGGCTGGATACCTGCTTCTTCAGCAGGGCTATTTCTAACAACATCAAGTACAACTACACCTTCTCTGCTCTCAAGATTTAAATGATTCTGGATCTCTTGAGTTACATCTCGATAATAAACACCCAGCCATGGTCTCTGAACAACGCCAAATTCTTCGAGATCTTCAATTGCAAACTTAACTTCATTAACTGGAATAGCAAAACCTATACCCTGAGCCCTGGTCGCAACGGCCGTGTTTATACCAATAACTTCGCCTTCAATATTAAGCAATGGTCCACCACTATTCCCAGGATTAATAGCTGCATCAGTCTGAATTAGATTTCTATACCTTCTGATACCATCCCGGGTTGGCACCTGAATCGGACGACCAAGGGCACTAACAACACCTGTAGTAACTGTATGATCAAAACCAAACGGGTTGCCAATAGCTATCGCCCATTCACCCTGGCGGATTTCATCAGAATCCGCTAATGGAATAGGATTAAAATCAATATCTGCATCAACTTGAATTATAGCCAGATCAAGACCCTGATCAGCCCAGAGAACTTCCGCTTCAAATGGTTCTTCATGACCTTTTATAACCACATAAATTCTATCTGAACCTTCAATAACATGCTGATTAGTAACTATATAGCCATCCTCTGACACAATAAAGCCCGAGCCGAAGCCTTCTCTGATTTCTGGCTCATCATTATCTTCATGAAATTCATCTGGAAAGAAATACCGGAAAAAAGGATCATCATAAAATGGATGACTTTCATCCATCGGCATTTCTCTTTCAGTTGAAATCCTAACAACACTCTCATCAACCTCACTGGCAATATCAGCTATAACATTATTACTGCCAGGAAGCATAGACTCTTCAGCATTGACTGCACCTGCAAAAACAAAGGTAAAAATCAGAGCAAAAACAAAAACAAAGTTAATCGTTTTTCTTAGTCTCACTACCATCACTCCTTTATTTTTTAAATTAATTCTAAAGTTCAAACTCAGACATTCTGCTTTAATTATATTATAACAACTAAATCAAGTCAATCTAGTAATAATTAACAATTTACTCATCTATTTCTCCTTCTTCATGTTTTAACTGTTTAATAGTTAATCCTGCTAGTTGATGATTAGGAAAGTAGATCGTCTCATCAGTAGTTTCAATTATTGTTACAAAAGTTTTAATAGTTCTTATCCTTCCCTTCTTATCATCAAAACTTATCAACATACCAGGATGAAGATAAGACCTAAGAGAATGCCTGGCAATATATGCCGAAATTAAAGGTCGGCCACAGATCAAAACTATCACAAAAATAGATACTAAGATACTACCTCCTATGATTAAAAATCCAGCCAGTGAAATAAACGGCACCACATTTAAATAATCAATAATTGCAAGTAGAGTAATTATTAATATAATAACTTTAATAAAAATAGCAATCTCATGGCTATGTTGAATTCCGAGTGATAAAGAAAATTTCTCGCCTAACCGAGCCGCTCTTCGGGCTATATAAATACCTAATGAGAGAATCACTATTGCAACTAAAATCTGTGGAATAAAAGCGAGAAAACTCTCTAAAAGATTATAAGCAGCTGTTAAACCTAAGGTATTAGCAGATAACATTAAAGCTGTAACAATTATCAACCAATAGATTGCCTGGCCAAAAAGTTGAGATGGTTTCCAGCCCCGTTCCCTTAACTGCCTTTCTTTAGTATTTAATTTTCCATACCAGATCCGGCTCAAAGCAATATCTATACCTGCTATCCTTATTCCTAACTTAACTAGCTTTCTTACAAAAAGTGCAACCAGCCAGCCAACTAGAAATATCGCCAACCCGGTAAAAAGAGTCGGGAGATAATTCAAGAAAGATAACCAGTAATCTGTTAACTGCTGATAAAAATCTGTAAACATCACTTATTCCTCCTCTTCTCCAACTCGATTAAGCCAGTCAATCAATTTAAAGATTTTATTTATCAAATCACCCTGAGTCTCTTCAGCTTTATCAATCATTAATTCTAACTGATGATCAAATCTATTAGCCTTTTTACCAGCTCTATACCAGAGATAACGGCCTTTACGGAATACTATATCCAGCTGTGATTCCCACTGAAATAAACCCTTTGAAACAGCCAGGTTAAC